>DASPRB010000015.1:0-25709 GCA_035624675.1 Burkholderiales bacterium | reverse complement strand
GCAGCTTGCCGATCCCGAGCTGCTTCTTCAGCTCCTGCGGCCCGGGTCCCTTCGGTTCGTCGTGCGCGATCGCGTAGTGGCACTCGATGCAGGTCATGCCCTCGCGCTCGGCCTTGGCGTGCGCGTTCTTCGCCTTGTCGCCCATCTTGTCCGGGTCGAACGAGTCGACCTTGTGGCAGTTGCGGCACTCGAGCGAATTGGTGGTGAGCATGCGCGTCCATACCTTCCTCGCGAGCTCGGGGCGCAACGCGAGGAACTTCTGCCTCGTGTCGATGACGCCGGTGAGCTTCCCCCAGATCTCGAACGTCGCGTTGATCTTGCGCCAGATGAGCGGTCCGGGCTCGTGCGGTACGTGGCAGTCCGAGCAGGTCACGCGCACGCCCACGCGGTTCGTGTCGTGAATCGTGCCCTGGTACTCCTTGAACGGGTTGTCGCGCATCTCGTGGCACGAGGTGCAGAACTTCAGCGTGCTGGTCCAGGCGAGGCCGGTTGCGCCGCCGATGGCCACGATCACGATGCCCGCAAAAGCGATCGCGCCCGCGATCGCGACGCGCAGCGCGATCTTGCCGGGCGATTTGCTGTCTCCCCGGATCGCTTCCCATATTTTTCTTATCACCACGGGCCGCTCCTTTGCCGGCTAATTGCGCGGGTTATTGCGCCAGGATGAACTGGATGACGTTCTTGATCTCGGCGTCGTCCTTGGTCTTGAGCGACGCGTGCTCTTCTTCCTTGCCCTCGACCTTGACCTTCGGATGCGTGGTGAGGTGGGTATAGAGCTCCTTCTCAGCGTCCGGCTTGCCCTTGTGCTTCTTCGCGATCTCCTGGTACGAAGGGGCGTCCTTCTTCTTGTCGATCGCGTGGCACTTGAAGCAGTTGCTTTTCTTCATGAGCGACCTGGCCGCGTCCTCGTCAAAAGCGCGAGCCGTCGTGGCCCCGAGCCAGCAAGACATCACCAAACCTGCAAGCAGCATGTGCTTCAAGCGCATGGCATTCCTCGTTCGAGAAGAGGGGTGGGTAGAAACCGGATTTGCTGCGGTGCGAAGATGCGGGCCGCCGGGCGTTCACGCCCTGGCCGTGCACAGTGTGCAGTGCTCTTCTTCAAGCCGCCTCCCGCCGCTTGCGCTCCCGCCAGTTAGTCTTCGTCTTTGACGGAAGCCTGCAAGCGGAATGTAAGTGGCAGTATCAGGTGCTGCTTTGATTTGTGTCAAAAGGTCGTTTCACTCGCGCGAAAAGCCCAAGAAATGTGTCGCGGGCGCAACGCACCGGATTTGATCTGCATCACAATCTGCGCCGCCAGCAAGGCGATGATTGCTGCATTGCGATACCGGAACGCTCAAGCCAACATGGCCGCCAAACAGTGCATCGCGATCGAGGACTTCCTGGGGAGGGTGCCGCTGTTCGCGGGCCTTGCGGGGGACGAGCTGGCGCGCCTCGCCGAGGGGGCCACGCAACTCGAAGCGCCACGCGGGGCGTTCGTGTTCCGGCGCGGGGACCCCTGGACCGGCCTGCACGTCGTAGTCTGCGGCCAGGTGAAGCTCTCGCTGCACTCGCGCCACGGGGCGGAAAAGGTCGTCGAGCTCGTCGGGCCGGGGCACAGCCTGGGAGGCTCCGGACTGTTTCTCGATCGGCCGCACCGCGCGAGCGCAGAAGCCCTCACGGCCAGCAAGCTGATCCATATCCCGAAGGCGCGGGTGTTCGCGGAGCTGGAGCACCACGCCGGTTTTTTTGCGCGGCGCATCATCGCCGACCTGAGCCGTCGGCTCGACCATTTCCTGAGCGACCTGGAGAGCGTCACCCTGCGCTCGGGCACGGAGCGCGTGGTCGGCTATCTCCTGACCAACGTGCAGGTTTGCCCGCGCGACGGCGCCGCGGTCACTCTGCCCGCGGCCAAGGGGGTCATCGCCTCCCGCCTGAGCCTCACGCAGGAGCACTTCTCGCGCATCCTGCACGAGCTGGCCGCCGCCGGGCTGATCGGGATCGACGGGCGCGACATCCGCATCCCCGACCTCGATCGGCTGCGCGCCCGCGCCGCCTGAGCTAGCCGAAGCGACCGGTGATGTAGTCCTCGGTCTGCTTCATCTTCGGCTTGATGAAGATCGTGTCGGTCACGTCGAACTCGATCAGCTCGCCGAGGTACATGTAGGCGGTGAAATCCGAGACGCGCGCCGCCTGCTGCATGTTGTGCGTCACGATGACGATGGTGAATTCTCGCTTCAGCTCGTCGACCAGCTCCTCGATCTTGGCGGTCGAGATCGGGTCGAGCGCCGAGGTCGGCTCGTCGAGCAGCAAGATCTGCGGCATCACCGCGATGCCGCGCGCGATGCACAGGCGCTGCTGCTGGCCGCCCGAGAGGCTGTGGCCGCTGCGCTGCAGGATGTCCTTCACCTCGTCCCACAGCGCCGCCTTGTGCAGCGCCCATTCGACGCGCTCGTCCATGTCGCGCTTGTTGAGGCGCTCGAACAGCCGCACGCCGAACGCGATGTTGTCGTAGATCGACATCGGGAACGGTGTCGGCTTCTGGAACACCATGCCGATCTTGGCGCGAATCAGCGACACGTCGCGCCGGGTGGTGAGCAGGTTCTCCCCATCCATGATCACCTCGCCCTCGGCGCGCTGCTCCGGGTAGAGCGAGTACATGCGGTTGAAGACGCGCAGCAGCGTGGACTTGCCACAACCGGACGGCCCGATGAATGCCGTCACGCGGCGCTCGGGAATGTCCATGGTGATCGATTTCAGCGCGTGAAACTTGCCGTAGTAGAAGTTGAGATCGCGCACCCTGAGCTTGACCTCGTGCTCGACGGCGGGCTCGGCGCGCGTCGCGACCTCCGGTCGAGGCGTCTGGCGCTTTGCAACTTCGGTGCCTTCCATGAACGGGCCTTCCCTAGTGGGTTTTCTTGAACATGACGCGCGCGAGGATGTTCAGGAACAGCACCGCGAGCGTGATGAGCGTCGCGCCGCCCCAGGCGAGCCGCTGCCAGTCGGGATACGGGCTCATGGCGAACTGGAATATGACGACCGGGAGATTCGACACCGGGGCGTTCATGTTGAGCGACCAGAATTGGTTGTTCAGCGAGGTGAAGAGCAGCGGCGCGGTCTCGCCGCTGATGCGTGCCACAGCGAGCAGGATCCCTGTCAGGATCCCGGTGCGCGCCGCCCGGTAGGTCACCTGCAGGATCATCTTCCACGTCGGGCAGCCGAGCGCCGCGGCCGCTTCGCGCAGGCTGCTGGGCACCAGCTTGAGCATGTCGTCCGTGGTGCGTACCACCACCGGGATCACCAGCAGGCCGAGCGCCAGGCTTCCTGCCCAGCCGGAGAAGTGCTTCACGCGCGCGACATAGACCGAGTACACGAACAGGCCGATCACGATGGACGGAGCCGAGAGCAGCACGTCGTTCAGAAAGCGCGTCGCCGAGGCGAGCCAGCCGCGCCGGCCGTACTCCGCCAGGTACGTCCCTGCGAGCACGCCGACCGGGGTGCCGACCAAAGTGCCGACAACGACCATCAGCATGCTGCCGGCGATCGCGTTAGCCAGGCCTCCGTCGGAACCCGGAGGGGGAGTCATCTGGTAATAGAGACCCGCCCTGAGAAGCGCCGCGCCGCCCTCGTAGAGCAGCGTCGCCAGAATCCACGCCAGCCAAAACAGTCCGAAGACGAGCGCGACCGCCGACACCGAGAGCATCACGCGGTTGACGAGCTTGCGCCGGCGGTAGACCGGATTCGCGGCGTCGATCTCGCTCATCGCCGTATCTCAGGCACGCGCGCCCTCCTGCCTGGACAGGCGCAGCAGCATCAGCTTGGAAAGGGCGAGCACGATGGTGGTGATGACGAACAGAATGAGCCCGAGCTCGAACAGCGCCGACAGGTAGGTGTCGCCGACCGCCTCGGTGAACTCGTTAGCGAGCGCCGAGGCGATGCTGTTACCCGGCGCCATGAGCGATGCGGAAAGCTCGTGCGCGTTGCCGATCACGAAGGTCACCGCCATGGTCTCGCCGAGCGCACGCCCGAGCCCCAGCATGATGCCCCCCACCACGCCGACCTTGGTATAGGGCAGGACCACCCGGAACATGACCTCCCAGGTCGTCGCGCCCAGGCCATAGGCCGACTCCTTCAGCATCGGCGGCACCAGCTCGAACACGTCGCGCATCACGGCCGTGATGAACGGGATGACCATGATCGACAGGATGAGCCCCGCCGTCATCATCCCGATGCCGAGCGGCGGCCCCTCGAACAGCTTTCCCAGGATCGGGATGTTACCGAACAGGTCGGTCAGGAACGGCTGAACGTCCGACTGCACGATCGGGGAGAGCACGAACAGGCCCCACATGCCGTAGATGATCGAAGGAATCGCGGCGAGCAGCTCGATCGCTGTCCCCAGCGGCCGCTTCAGCCAACCCGGCGCGAGTTCGGTGAGGAACAGCGCGATGCCGAAGCTCACCGGGATGCCGATCGCCATCGCGACCAGCGAAGTGACCAGCGTGCCGTAGATCGGCACCAGCGCCCCGAATTGCTCGCGCACCGGATCCCATTCTTTGCGCCAGATGAAGCTCAGCCCGTACTTCTCGAGCGTCAGGCTGCTGCCCAGGATGAGCGACACAAGGATCGCGGCCAGAAGGCTGAACACCAGGATGGCGAAGCCCCTGGTCAGCCATTCGAACGCAGCGTCCAGCCACACCGACGATCGGGTGCGGGGCGGTGGCGTGCCGTATTCGGTGACGGCGATGTTGGTCTGATTATCGACGCCGTGTAAGGACACGGGGACGGCGCTCATGGATGAGTCCCGCGCATTCTAGTTGAAACCTGCTGCTTCAACGAAAAGGGGCGGCATCCGACCGCCCCCTTCCCCTTACCTGCCGCGGCAGGCCTTCGCCCGGTCATCAAAAGACCGGCTTGCCCGACGTATCCTTGATCTGCTTCCAGTGGGTCTCGATCAGCGACACGACCGAATCCGGCATCGGCACGTAGTCGAGGCTCTCGGCCATCTGATCGCCACTGGCGTAGGCCCACTTGAAGAACTTGAGGACCTCCGCCGCGCGCTCAGGTCTCTCCTGCGCCCTGTGCATCAGGATGAAGGTCGCGCCCGCGACCGGCCAGGCATCGGCCCCGGGGGCGTCGGTCAGGATCAGGTACATTCCCGGCGCCTTCTTCCAATCGGCGCCCGCGGCCGCAGCCATGAACGCCTTGGCGCTCGGCGCAACGAAGTGGCCGTCGCGGTTCTTCACCACCGCATAGGTCATCTTGTTCTGCAGCACGTACGCGTACTCGACGTAGCCGATCGAGCCATTGATGCGCTGCACGTAGGAGGCCACGCCCTCGTTGCCCTTGCCGCCCACGCCGGTGGGCCAGTTGACCGACGTGCCCTCGCCCACTTTCTGCTTCCACTCCGGACTCACCTTGGAGAGGTAGTTCGACCAGATGAAGGTCGTTCCCGAGCCGTCCGAGCGATGCACCACCGAGATGGCCTGGTCCGGGAGGCTGAGGCTGGCGTTGAGCGCGGTGATCGCGGGATCGTTCCATTTCTTGATCTTGCCGAGGTAAATGCCTCCGAGTACTTCGCCGGAGAGCTTGAGTTCGCCCGGTTTGATGCCCTTCAGATTGACGGCCGGGATGGCCCCGCCGATCACGGTCGGGAACTGCATCAGGCCGTCCTTGTCGAGCACCTCGGGTTTGAGCGGCATGTCGGAGGCGCCGAAGTCGACTGTCTTGGCGCCGATCTGCTTGATTCCTCCGCCCGAGCCTATCGACTGATAATTCAGGCCGATTCCCGTCGCCTTTTTGTAGGCGTCGGCCCACTTTGCGTAGATCGGATACGGGAACGTCGCGCCCGCGCCGGTGATCTCCGCGCCCGATGCGGCCAGCGGCACGGCGATCGCCGCGACGGCGGCCGCGGCCACAGATAACGCCCTGATTCTCTTTATGAACATCCCAGACTCCTTCGCATGATTAAACTCGCGAAGCGCAGTCTATTGTCGGGATGTTACCGCCTCATGACAGGCTTTCGGCTATGTCATGCGCCAGATGAGGTTGCGTAGCGGCACGACCGTCTCGAACACGCGGTAGCGATAGCAGCTCGGCAGCCCTTCGGGAACGGCGAAGCTGCGCGTACCCGCTGCCCAGGTCGGCGCGACGGTTGTCGCGGTACAGACTCCGCCGACGGGTCTATCGTACTCGCCGATGCGCGCGAGCACCGCTACGCGTATCGCGAGCACCTGCGCCCACTCTGCGGCCGAAGCGGGCGCGACGTTGTCGAAGCCGTCGATAATGCCGTCGTTCGCGATGAAGCTCGTGTTCTTCACCGTGCCGTTATCCACCCCGTTGTCTTTGCCGTATTCCGCGCGCAGGTCGACGACGCCGTCGGCGATGTCGTACGGCGCCGTGCCGCCGGCCACGAGCAACGTATCGGATACGCGCAGGCGACCATTGACGATCCCGTATGTGCGCACCCTGGGATTGCCCAGGTCGAACACCAGGTCGCCCTGCTTGTAGGCGGGGAAGAGGCCCGCGCCGGGCGGGTTATACGGCGCGTTGATTCCGGGGTTGTGCTGCACCTTGGCGGCCGAAGGCTGGACATGCGTGATTTGCGCCATCGTGCAGCTGACCGGCCCCGCCTGGTTCACGAGCACCACGAGGTCCTGCTGCTTGTAGCCGACCGTCCCGTCGACGTCGTACTCGGAGGAGGCCGCGGGCATGGTCTTGGAAAGCGTTCCCGGGACGATTCGGGCGGAGGTCGAGTACATGGTGGTTATCTGGTCCGGCTGGCCGGGCGTCACGGTTATGTAGACGGGCGCCAGGACGATATCGGGCAGACTGCCGCCGAGGTTCTGCGAGTAATCGGGGTCGTAGTACCAGTTGAGCTTGCCGCAGCCGAAGGCTGCGGTGTTCGCCATGCCGTAGCCCGCCATGCGCAGGTCGCGCTCGACCGTGAACAACGCGATGGTGCCGTTGGTCTGGGCGCTGTTCTCGCCCACTGTGGCGCGGTTGAACTTGTCGCTGGTGATATAGGCCTGGGTGATGACGAGCATGCCGATCAGCCCGATCGCAACCGCGACCAGGACTTCGACCAAGCTCATGCCGCGCTGCCCCTTGCGCGCGCCATGCGCCCATGCATAACGCCTCCACGCCACGCTTCCTTCCCCCGACTGCGAGCTGTGACACCACCTTCTTACAAAGTATTGTAGGGACATGCCGTGTCAAATGTCCTAGGCGGTGCTCGAATCGGACGGAAGGGCAAAAAAACGTCACGAATGGCGCCGCGGCGCGACTTTTTGCCGTCGCGCGCTTTGACAAAATCAGCCGATCGAGGGGCTTAGCGCGCGCCCGCGCAGCGCCTCACCGCCTCGGCGAGCGACTGCGCGGCCGACTCGATCGCCGCGCGCGGCTCGCCTTCCACCATGACGCGCAGCACGGGCTCTGTGCCAGACGGCCTGAGCAGGACGCGACCGCGCCCGTCGAGCATCCGCTCGCCCTGCGCCAGCGCCTGCGCGATCGCCTCGTGCGCGCGCCAGTCGAAGCCGCTCGGTACCGCGACGTTCACCAGCACCTGCGGATACATGACCAGATCCGCGGTCAGTTGGGCGAGCGAGCGTGCGCCGTCGCGCATCGCGGCGAGCACCTGCAGCGCCGATACGATGCCGTCGCCGGTCGTATGCCGGTCGAGGCAGATGATGTGGCCGGAGTTCTCGCCGCCGTACAGCCAGCCCCGCTCGCGCAGCAGCTCAAGCACGTAGCGGTCGCCCACCGCGGCCCGCGCAAACGGGATCCCTGCACGCCCGAGCGCCTGCTCGAGCGCGAGGTTGGTCATCAGGGTCCCGGCGACTCCTGCTACGCGCTCCTTGCTCGCGCGGTGCCGCACGATGGCGTACAGCAGCTGGTCGCCGTCATACAGCACTCCGGCCGCATCCGCCATCACGATGCGATCCGCGTCGCCGTCCAGCGCAATGCCGAGGTGCGCGCCGCGGCGCCTGACCTCGTCGCGAAGCCGATCGGGCGCGGTGGCGCCGTAGCCTTCGTTGATGTTGAAGCCGTCGGGCTCGACGCCGATCGCCAGCACTTCCGCGCCCAATTCGTGGAACACGTGCGGGGCGACGCCGTAGGCCGCACCGTGCGCGCAGTCGACGACGAGCTTGAGGCCTTTGAGATCGAGCTCGTTCGGAAAAGTCGACTTGCAGAACTCGATGTAGCGGCCACCCGCATCGTCCACGCGCCGCGCGCGCCCGAGCTTGGCGGCAGCGTTGCAGCCCATCGGAGCATCCAGTGCGCGCTCGATCTGGTTCTCGACCGCATCCGGCAGCTTGAACCCGTCGCCCGAGAAGAACTTGATGCCGTTGTCCGCATAGGGATTGTGCGAGGCGCTGATCACCACTCCGGCGCTCAAGCGCAGCGCGCGCGTCAGGTAGGCCACGCCGGGGGTCGGCAGCGGACCGCACAGCAGCACGTCCACCCCGGCCGCGGAGAACCCTGCCTCGAGCGCGGCCTCGATCATGTAACCCGATATGCGCGTGTCCTTGCCGATCAGGACCGCAGGGCGCTCACCCTGCGCTGCCTGACCGCGCGCGGCGAGCACGCTGCCGGCAGCGTAGCCCAGACGCAGCACGAAATCGGCCGTCATCGGCGAGCTGCCGACCGTACCGCGCACGCCATCCGTGCCGAAGTGCTTGCGGCTCATGCTTCCCGCCAGGCCTCCCAGACCAGAACCACGTCGCGTGTTTCTTTCACGTCGTGTACGCGCAGTATTCTGGCCCCGCCGAGCAAAGCGAGCAAAGCCGCCGCCAGGCTGGCCGCCAGGCGGCCTTCCGCGGCCCGTCCCGTAAGCTCGCCGAGCGACGATTTCCGCGACCAGCCAACCAGCAGGGGCACCCCGAGCCGCGCGAGCTCGGGCAGCCGCTTGAGCAGGGTCAGGTTGTGCTTCAGCGTCTTGCCAAAGCCGAAGCCCGGGTCCGCGACGATTCGGTCCGTGGCGAGGCCCGCTGCGCGCGCGGCCGCGATCCTGCCCGCGAGGTAGTCCGCGACCTCGGACACGACCTCCTTGTAGCGCGGATCGCGCTGCATGGTCGCGGGCTCGCCGCGCTTGTGCATCAGGCACACGGCGCAACCGCTTGCCGCGACGGCCTCGAGCGCGCCGGGCGCCGAAAGCGCGTCGATGTCGTTGATCATCGACGCTCCGTGCGCGAGCGCCTCGCGCATCACGCCGGGCCGGCGCGTATCGACCGAGATCGGCACGGGCGCGTCCGCGAGCGCTTGCAGGACCGGAATCACCCTGTCTGCCTCCTCGCTCTCGGAGACGGGTCTGGACCCAGGGCGCGAGGACTCGCCGCCCAGGTCGAGCAAGTCGGCACCCTCGTCGATAAGCCGGCGCGCATGCGCGAGCGCTGCGGCCCGATCCAGGAACTTCCCGCCGTCGGAAAATGAGTCCGGGGTGACGTTGACGACCCCCATCACCAGGGGGCGCTCGAGCGGCAGCGCGTACCTGCCGCAGCGCAGCATCTGGCGATCAGGCGCTTGGAGCGGGGGCAGCGGCGCCACGGGCGCCGCTATCACTTGCGGCGCCGGAGGGCCCTTGCGCGGGCGGCGTGGCCTTCGGCGGACGCGGCGGCTTGCCGGCCATGATGTCGTTGATCTGGTCAGCGTCGATCGTCTCCCACTCGAGCAGCGCTTTGGCCATCGCCTCGACTTTGTCGCGGTTCTCCTCCAGCAGCTTGCGCGCCAGCTGGTATTGCGTATCGATGATGCGCCGGATCTCGGCGTCCACCTTCTGCATGGTCGCCTCGGACACGTTCTTGTGCGTGGTGATCGAGCGCCCGAGGAAGATCTCGCCTTCGTTCTCGCCGTACACCATGGTGCCGAGCTCGTCGGACATACCCCATTGAGTCACCATGCGGCGCGCAAGCTCGGTCGCGCGCTCGAAATCGTTCGCCGCACCGGTGGTCATCTGGCTCATGAACAGCTCTTCGGCGATGCGGCCGCCGAACAGCACGCAGATCATGTTGTACAGCCGCTCGCGGTCCTGGCTGTAGCGGTCCTGCTCGGGGAGCTGCATCGTCACCCCGAGCGCGCGCCCGCGCGGGATGATCGTCACCTTGTGCACCGGGTCGGTCTTGGGCAGCAGCTTCGCCACCACGGCGTGGCCGGACTCGTGGTACGCGGTGTTGCGGCGCTCCTCCTCCGGCATCACCATCGAGCGGCGCTCGGCGCCCATGATGATCTTGTCCTTGGCACGCTCGAAGTCGTCCATGTCTACCAGGCGCTTGTTCTTGCGCGCAGCGAACAGTGCTGCCTCGTTCACCAGGTTGGCGAGGTCCGCGCCCGAGAAGCCGGGCGTGCCGCGCGCGATGATGTCCGCCCTGACGTCCGGCGCGAGCGGCACCTTGCGCATGTGCACCTTGAGGATTTCCTCGCGCCCGCGGATGTCCGGCAGCGGCACCACGACCTGGCGGTCGAAGCGCCCCGGGCGCAGCAGCGCCGGGTCGAGCACGTCGGGCCGGTTCGTTGCCGCGATGACGATCACGCCCATCGTGGCTTCAAAGCCGTCCATCTCGACGAGCAGCTGGTTGAGCGTCTGCTCGCGCTCGTCGTTGCCGCCGCCGAGGCCGGCGCCGCGCTGGCGACCCACGGCATCGATCTCGTCGATGAACACGATGCAGGGCGCGTGCTTCTTGGCCTGCTCGAACATGTCACGCACGCGCGCCGCGCCCACGCCCACGAACATCTCGACGAAGTCTGAGCCCGAGATGGTGAAGAACGGCACTTTCGCCTCGCCCGCGATCGCGCGCGCGAGCAGCGTCTTTCCGGTCCCGGGCGAACCCACCATCAGCACGCCGCGCGGAATGCGGCCGCCGAGCTTCTGGAACTTGGAAGGATCGCGCAGAAAATCGACCAGCTCGGCAACGTCTTCCTTCGCTTCCTCGCAGCCCGCGACATCGGCGAAGGTGACCGTGTTGGTCGACTCGTCCATCATGCGCGCGCGCGACTTGCCGAACGAGAAGGCGCCGCCGCGGCCGCCGCCCTGCATCTGGCGCATGAAGAAGATCCACACGCCGATCAGCAGCAGCATCGGGAACCACGACACGAAGATATTCATGAGCAGCGAGGGCTCTTCCTCGGGCTTGGCCTCGATCTTGACGCCGTACTTGAGCAGGTCCGACACCAGCCAGATGTCGCCCGGCGAATAGCTCACCACGCGCTTGCCGTCGGTCGTGGTCGCCTTCAGCTGCCGGCCCTCGATGGTCACCTTGGCGATGCGGCCGGTCTTGACCTCGTCGAGGAATTGCGAGTACTCCATCGGCTGCTGAGCCGTCTGGCGCGTGCTGAACTGGTTGAACACGGTCATCAGGACAAGCCCGATCACGAGCCAGATGACCAAGTTCTTAAGCATATTGTTCAAAGACTTACTCCTTCGCGCGATGCGCGGTTCGTCAAGCGGATTCTAGCCCCGTTTGCGCACAGCAAAAAGGGGACTTTGCCGCCTCAGCGCGGCTTCGGACCGCGCGCCACCAGGTAGGTCTCCCGCGATTCTCCGCGCGATGCGCCGGGCTTGCGCACCGAAACCGACCGAAATGCCCCTTTGAGGTTGGCGACAATTCCTTCGAACGCCTCCCCCTGAAATACCTTGACCAGCAGCACGCCGCTTGGTTTCAGAAGCTCCACCGCCAGAGAAGCAGCCAGCTCGACCAGCTCCGCAGCACGCGCCTGGTCGACGCTCGGGATGCCCGAGATGTTGGGCGAGAGATCCGACAAGACCAGATCTACCGGACCGCCCAGCATGACGCGCAACTCCTCGCGCACCCCCGCGTCGCGCACGTCCCCACGCAGCATCTTCACCCCGGATATGGGGGCTAACTCCAGCAGGTCAATGGCGACCACCCGGCCCGCAGGGCCGACTTTCGCCGCCGCCACCTGCGACCAGCCGCCCGGCGCCGCGCCGAGGTCGAGCACGTACGCGCCCGGCCGCAGCAGCTTCTCGCGGGCGTCGATCTCGAGCAGCTTGAAGGCAGCGCGCGAACGGTACCCTTGCGCGCGCGCCTGCCTGACGTAGCCGTCGGTCACGTGGCGCCGCAGCCACTGCTTGCTCGACTTGGCCACCGGTGCGCCGCTACTGGTAGCGGACGTCGAGGATCTCGTAGCGCTTCACTCCGCCCGGCGTCTGCACCTCGACCTGGTCCCCGGCGTACTTCCCGATCAGCGCCCGCGCAATCGGCGAGCTGATCGATACGCGTCCGTCCTTGATGTCGGCCTCGTCCTCGCCTACGATCTGGTAGGTCACCGTCTCGCCGCCCTCCTCCTGCAACTCGATGGTGGCGCCGAACACGCAACGCCCGTCCGCGTCGAGCAGCTTCGGATCGATGACTTGCGCGTTGGCGAGCTTGGCTTCGACTTCCGAGATGCGGCCCTCGATGAAACCCTGGCGCTCGCGCGCCGCGTCGTACTCGGCGTTTTCCGACAGATCGCCGTGCGCGCGCGCCTCCGCGATCGCGCTGATCACGTTCGGGCGCTCGATCGTCTTCAGCCGCTGCAGTTCGGCGCGCAGCAGCTCCGCGCCACGGGAAGTAATCGGTGTCTTCGCCATGATCAGTCAGATCCTAGGAAGCAAGCTCTGGGGTAAGGCGCAGTTTCGCATGCAGATCCTGCAGCCGGTAGGGTTCGAGCTGCGCAAGGTGCTTCATGCCTTCGCAGGCGGCGCGTGCGCCCGCCAGGGTGGTGAAGTAGGTGACCCGCCGCGCGAGCGCGGTGGTCCGGATCGAACGGGAGTCCGAGATCGCGGTGCGCGTCGCCTCGACGGTGTTGACGATGAAGCTGACCTCGCCGTTCTTGATCATGTCGACGACGTGCGGCCGGCCCTCGGCGACCTTGTTCACCGGCGTCACCGGCACGCCGTGCCTGGCCAGCACGGCCGCCGTGCCGCGCGTGGCGAGGATCGAGAACCCGAGCTGCACCAGGTCGCGCGCGACCGGCACCGCGCCGGCTTTGTCGCCGTCGCGCACGCTGATGAAGGCGCGGCCGCCGCGCGGCAGCTTGACTCCGGCGGCGAGCTGCGACTTGACGAACGCCTCGCCGAAGCTCGCGCCGACCCCCATCACTTCGCCGGTCGATTTCATCTCCGGCCCGAGGATCGTGTCGACGCCGGGGAACTTCGCGAACGGGAACACCGCTTCCTTGACCGAGAAGTAAGGCGGCCTGATCACTCCGCCGACGCCCTGCTGCGCCAGGCCCGCGCCCACCATGCAGCGTGCGGCGATCTTGGCGAGCTGCAGTCCCGTCGCCTTCGACACATAGGGCACGGTGCGCGAGGCACGAGGGTTCACCTCGAGCACGTATACGACGTCGCGCTGAATGGCGAACTGCACGTTCATCAGCCCGACCACGTCGAGCGCGCGCGCGAGCAGCTCGGTCTGACGCCGCAGCTCCGCCTCGACCCCGGCCGACAGCGAGTGCGGCGGCAGGCAGCAGGCCGAGTCGCCCGAGTGCACGCCGGCTTCCTCGACGTGCTCCATCACGCCGCCGACGAACACCTCCTTGCCGTCCGCCACGCAATCGACGTCGACCTCGATCGCGTCGGACAGATAACGGTCGATCAGCACCGGCGAATCGTTCGACACGCGCACCGCGCTCTCCATGTAGCGCTCGAGGTCGGCGCGCTGGTGCACGATCTCCATGGCGCGCCCGCCGAGCACGTAGCTCGGGCGCACGACCACCGGGTAGCCGATCTCCTCGGCCAGGCGCACCGCGTCCGCGGCGGAGCGCGCCGTGCGGTTCGGCGGCTGGCGCAGCTTGACGCGGTCGAGAAGCTTCTGGAAGCGCTCGCGGTCCTCCGCGGCGTCGATCGAGTCGGCGGAGGTGCCGATGATCGGCACCCCGGCCGCGGCCAGGTCGCGCGCCAGCTTGAGCGGCGTTTGTCCGCCGTATTGCACGATGACGCCGAAGGGCCTTTCCTT
Source organism: Burkholderiales bacterium (assembly GCA_035624675.1). Taxonomy (GTDB): domain Bacteria; phylum Pseudomonadota; class Gammaproteobacteria; order Burkholderiales; family SG8-39; genus DAHVFK01. Next base: position 11,784 of record DASPRB010000015.1, on the reverse strand, counting down.
GTCGACGATCTCGAGCACGTCTTCGAGCGTGAGCGGCTCGAAATACAGCCGGTCGGAGATGTCATAGTCGGTCGAGACCGTCTCCGGGTTGCAGTTGACCATGATCGTCTCGAAGCCGTCCTCGCGCAGCGCGAGCGCCGCGTGCACGCAGCAATAGTCGAACTCGATGCCCTGACCGATGCGGTTCGGACCACCGCCGAGCACCATGACTTTCCTTCTGCCGGAAGGCGCGGCCTCGCACTCTTCCTCGTACGTGGAATACATGTACGCCGTGGTGGTTGCGAACTCGGCGGCGCAGGTGTCGACGCGCTTGTACACCGGACGGATGCCGAACGCGTGGCGCTTGGCGCGTACCTCCGCCTCGCTGGTATTGAACAGGTACGCCAGGCGCCGGTCGGAGAATCCCTTGCGCTTCAGCATCCGCAGCGTGTGCGCGTCGATATCGGCGAGCAGCCGGTCGTCGAGCTCCATTTCGAGCTCCACGATCTCCTTGATCTGCTCGAGGAACCAGGGATCAATGTGCGTCAGGCGGTGCACCTCCTCGAGCGTGAAGCCGTTCTCGAAGGCGTCGCCGACGTACCAGATGCGCTCCGGGCCGGGCTCCCCCAGCTCGCGCTCGAGCACCTCGCGGTCGGTAGTCTTCTGGTTCAGGCCATCCACGCCGACCTCGAGTCCGCGCAGCGCCTTCTGGAAAGACTCCTGAAATGTGCGGCCGATCGCCATCACCTCGCCGACCGACTTCATCTGCGTCGTGAGCCGGTCGTTCGCCTGCGGGAACTTCTCGAAGGCGAAGCGCGGCACCTTGGTCACGACGTAATCGATCGTCGGCTCGAACGAAGCGGGGGTCGCGCCTCCCGTGATCTCGTTTCGCAGCTCGTCCAGCGTGTAGCCCACGGCGAGCTTCGCGGCCACCTTGGCGATCGGAAAGCCGGTGGCCTTGGAGGCGAGCGCCGAGGAGCGCGACACGCGCGGATTCATCTCGATCACCAGCATGCGCCCGTCGGCCGGGTTGACGGCGAACTGCACGTTCGAGCCGCCCGTATCGACGCCGATCTCGCGCAGCACCGCGATCGAGGCGTCGCGCATCAGCTGATATTCCTTGTCGGTGAGCGTCTGTGCCGGCGCCACGGTGATCGAGTCGCCGGTGTGCACGCCCATCGGATCGAGGTTCTCGATCGAGCACACGATGATGCAGTTGTCGTTGCGGTCGCGCACCACCTCCATCTCGAACTCTTTCCAGCCGATCACCGACTCCTCGATGAGCAGCTCGCGCGTGGGCGAGGCCTCCAGGCCGCGCTCGCAGATGGTGGCGAACTCCTCGCCGTTGTAGGCGATGCCCCCGCCCGTCCCGCCGAGCGTAAACGACGGCCGGATCACGACCGGGAAGCCGATGCCGGCCTGTACCTGCAGCGCTTCCTCCATGGAATGCGCGAGCGCCGAGCGCGGGCACGCGAGCCCGATTCTCTGCATGGCGCGCTTGAATTTCTCGCGGTCCTCGGCCTTGTCGATCGCCTCGCGCGAGGCGCCGATCAGCTCGACGCCGAATTTCTCCAGCACACCTTCGCGCGCCAGGTCGAGCGCGCAGTTGAGCGCCGTCTGGCCGCCCATCGTAGGCAGCAAGGCATTCGGGCGCTCCTTCTCGATGATGCGCGCCACCACCTGCCAGGTGATCGGCTCGATGTAGGTCGCGTCGGCCGTCTCGGGATCGGTCATGATCGTGGCGGGGTTCGAATTCACCAGCACCACGCGATAGCCTTCCTCGCGCAGCGCCTTGCACGCCTGCGCGCCCGAGTAGTCGAACTCGCAGGCCTGACCGATCACGATCGGCCCGGCGCCGACGATGAGCACGCTCTTCAGGTCAGTTCTTCTTGGCATCCTTCATCAGCGCCGCGAAGCGGTCGAATAGGTAAGAGATGTCGTGCGGCCCCGGGCTCGCCTCCGGATGGCCCTGGAAGCAGAACGCCGGGCGGTCGGCGTAGACGAACCCCTGCAGCGAGCCGTCGAACAGCGACACGTGCGTGGGCCGCAGGTTCGGCGGCAGCGTGGCGGCATCGACCGAGAAGCCGTGATTCTGGCTGGTGATCACCACTTTCCCGGTGTCCAGGTCCTTCACCGGATGGTTGGCGCCATGGTGGCCGAATTTCATCTTCACGGTTCTGGCGCCCGCTGCGAGCCCCATCAGCTGGTGTCCGAGGCAGATGCCGAAAATCGGGATGGTCCGGATTTCGAGCAGCTCCCGTATCGCCCGGATCGCGTAGTCGCAGGGTTCCGGATCGCCGGGACCGTTGGAGAGGAAAACACCATCCGGCTTGAGCGCCAGCGCTTCCGCGGCGCTCGCCTGCGCCGGCAGCACGGTAACGCGCGCGCCGCGGTCCGCAAGCATGCGCAGGATGTTCCGCTTGACGCCGTAGTCGTAGGCCACCACGTGGAATCGCACCTCGGCGGGTCGCCTGAATCCGGCGCCAAGCGTCCAGCTTCCCTCACGCCACTCGTAGGGCGCCGCCGTGCTCACCTCCTTGGCTAGGTCCATGCCAGCAAGGCCGGGGAAGGCTCGCGCCGCGGCAAGCGCCTTCTCGACGTCGATCTCGCCTGCCATCAGGCAGCCGTTCTGTGCACCGCGCTCGCGCAGGACGCGCGTCAGGCGGCGCGTATCGATGTCGGCGAGCGCGACCACCCCCTTCGCCCTCAGATATTCGGGCAGGCTGTGCGTGGCTCGCCAGTTCGACGGCGCCACCGGCAGGTCGCGCACGATGAGCCCCGCCGCGTAGACCTTGTCCGCCTCGTCGTCCTCCGGGTTGGTGCCCGTGTTGCCGATATGGGGATAGGTCAGCGTGACGATCTGGCGGCAGTAGGAAGGATCGGTGAGGATCTCCTGATAGCCGGTTATCGCGGTGTTGAACACCACCTCGCCCGCCGAGAGGCCACGTGCGCCGGTCGAGCGTCCCCGAAACACGGTCCCGTCGGTGAGGACGAGGATCGCGGGTTCGGACGCAGGCAAGACGCAAACTCCAGGGCTAGATGTGAAAAAGCGGAAGAGGCTGGCGCCCCTCCCGCTCGTTTGAGCAACGAATTATACCGGCTTAGCCGACCCTCCGGCAACGCGCGCTACTTCAGTCCCAGCACGTCGAACATGTCGTACAGGCCCGGGCTGCGGCCGGCGAGAAACTTGGCCGCGCGCAGCGCGCCGAGCGCATAGGTCATGCGGCTGGAGGAGCGCACGGTGAGCTCGAGACGCTCGCCGGCGCCGGCATACAGCACCGTGTGCTCGCCGACGATATCGCCGCCGCGGATGGCGTGAAATCCGATCGCCTTGGGATCGCGCTCGCCGGTGTCGCCGTGGCGACCATGCACGGCGCAATCCGCCGGATCGCGTCCGAGCGCGCGCGCCACCACCTCGCCCAGCTTGAGCGCGGTCCCTGACGGCGCGTCGACCTTGTGCCGGTGGTGCGCCTCGACGATCTCGACGTCGTAGGCGTCACCCAGTATGCGCGCCGCGGTCTCGGCCAGCTTGAACAGCACGTTCACCCCGACCGCCATGTTCGGCGCCATCACCATCGGTATGGTTTTCGCGGCACCGGTGATCAGCGATTTCTGGTCCGGCGAAAAGCCCGTCGTGCCGATGACCAGGGCCTTGCGCAGCCGGGTGCAAGCCTCGAGGTGCGCAAGGGTGCCCTCGGGACGCGTGAAGTCGACCAGCACGTCTGCGTCGGCGAGCGCCTCCGCCTGATCGGCGCGCAGCCTGAGATCGCAGGCGAGCCCCGCCAGCTCGCCCACCTGGCGCCCGAGCGCAGGGTGGCCGACCGGCTCGAGCGCCGCAGCGAGGGTGAGTTGCGGGTCGCGCAGCACCGCTTCGAGCAGGATGCGCCCCATGCGCCCGGCGGCGCCCGCGATCGCAACCTTCATTTGCCGTCCTTCGCAGTCGTCGCCTCGTCCGCCGATGCGACGATATCTTTGTCGATCTGCACCAGCTTGCCGTCCTTGAAGTACACGGTGAGCTTGCGCTCCTCGACGCGGGTGCTGTTCTGCGGCTTGAGGTAGTAGACGTAGTCCCAGCGATCGGCGTGGAAGATGTCGGTAATCAGCGGAGTGCCGAGGACAAAGCGCACCTGCTCCTTGCTCATGCCCAGCTTGAGGTCGGTCACCTTCTCCGCAGGTACGTAATTTCCCTGCTGGATCTCGATGCGGTAGGCGCCGATCGCGTGATACAGGCTGCCGCAGCCCGAAAGCGCGAGCAGCGCGACGGCGGTCAGCGCGCGAAGGGGGAACGGCACGAGGGCGTGATTCTCAAGGGAAAAGAAAGCCTATATGATAAACGATCGAATCCCAGATCTCCGGTGCGTTCCATGACCACCGCGCAAAGCCTGAAGGACATCGGGCTCAAGGCGACCCTTCCGCGACGCAAGATCCTCGAGCTGTTCGAGACCAGCAAGGAAGTGCGGCATCTGTCGGCCGAGGACGTGTACCGCAAGCTGATTGCCGAGGGGATCGATGTGGGGCTGGCGACCGTCTATCGGGTGCTCACGCAATTCGAGCAGGCAGGGCTGCTGTCGCGCCAGCATTTCGAGACCGGCAAGGCTGTGTTCGAGCTCAACCAGGGCGGGCACCACGACCACCTCGTCTGCCTGCAATGCGGCCGGGTCGAGGAGTTCTACGACCCAGAGATCGAGAAGCGACAGACTGAAGTGACGCGTCGCCGCGGATTCCAGCTGCGCGGCCATTCGCTGGCGCTGTACGCAGACTGCACCAAGCCGAATTGCGAGTACCGCGCCGCGGCGCGCGACATGGAGCGCCCGGCGGGCGACCAGTCCGGCTGAGCTAGCGGCCGAGCAGCTCGGCTGCGTGCTTGCGCGTGGTCGGAGTGATCTGTGCGCCGCCGAGCATGCGCGCCAGCTCCTCTATGCGCGCCGCCCGGTCCAGGCGCGCGACGCATACCGATATCTTGCTGCGCGCGCCCTGCTTGGAGACGGACCATTGCGTATCGCCTTGCGCCGCCACCTGAGGCAGATGCGTGACGCATAGCACCTGCCGGCTGCGGCCCAGGCGCTTGAGGGATCGGCCCACGGTCTCCGCCACCGCGCCGCCGATGCCGGAATCGATCTCGTCGAACACCAGCGTGCCCACGGGCGACGCCTTGCTCGCCACCAGCTGGATGGCCAGGCTGATGCGCGACAGCTCTCCCCCTGAAGCCACCTTTGCCAGCGGACGCAGCGGCAGGCTCGGATGCGAGGCGACCTCGAAGCTCACCTCCTCCGCACCGGCGGCCGAGGGTGCGTCGAGCGCCTTGAGCTGCACCGCGAAGCGCCCGCCGCCCATCGCCAGCTGCTGCATGCCCTCGGTGACCGATTCGGACAGCGCCTGCGCGGCGGCCTTGCGGCGCTGCGAGAGCTTCTGTGCGGCGGCGCCGTAGCGCTCGCCCGCCGCCTCGACCTCCCGTTGCAGAGCCTCTGGGTCGACCGCCAGCTCGAGCTCCGCCAGCCGGGCAACCAGCTCCTCACGCAGCCGCGCCAGATCCGGCGGCCGTATGCGGTACTTGCGTGCCGCCGCGTGCAGCGCCTCGACGCGGGCCTCGACCGCGCGCAGCGCATCCGGATCGAGCTCGATACGCGAGGCATAGTGGCGCAGCTCGCGCACCGCCTCGCCGGCCTGCGCTTCGGCAGCCTCGAGCAGCTCGGAGATCGGCGCGAGTTGCGCATCGTGACCGGACAGCGCGCGCAGCCGCGTGGCGACTGCGGCGAGTTGCGGCAGGCTGGCGCCCTCGGCCTCCGACAGCGCCTCGAGCGCAGACTGTGCGCCCGCCAGCAGGCTCGAGCCGTGCGCCAGGCGCGTGTGCTCGGCGGCGAGCGACTCCCACTCTCCCTCGCGCGGGGCGAGCTTCTTCAGTTCGGCGACCTGTTCCTCCAGCGCGGCGCGCTCGGCGGTGCGTTGTGCGAACTGTTCCGCTGCCTGCGCGGCGAGCGCCTCCAGGCGCTTCCAGGCGCGAAACGCTTCCTGCGTCGCGCGCGCCAGATCCTGCGCACCCGCATGCGCGTCGAGCAGCTCGCGCTGCGCGGGGATACGCAGCAGCGACTGATGTTCGTGCTGGCCGTGAATGTCGACCAGCCAGGCCCCGGCCGCAGAGAGCTGAGCCAGCGTCGCCGCCCGGCCGTTGATGAAGCACCGGGAGCGCCCGCTGCGGTCCAGCGTGCGCCGCAGCAGCAGCACCCCTGCGTCGCCGGCGAGCTCGTGCTCGTCGAGCCACGCGGCGAGCGGACCGTCCGGCTCGAACTCGAATTCCGCAGCCAGCTCCGCGCGCTCCGCCGCCGCGCGCACCATCGTCGCGTCGGCGCGCCCGCCGACCAGCAGCTCGATCGCATCGACCAGGATCGACTTGCCCGCCCCGGTCTCGCCGGTGAGCACCGAGAAGCCGGCGCCCAGCTCGAGTTCCGCTCGCTCGACGATCACGAAGTCGCGTACGCTGAGCGCGCGCAGCATGACGCCGCTTACTCGGTGTCGTGCGCGGCGTTCTCGCCCGGCCGGCCGACCGCCTCGCTCCAGCGCAGCTTCTCGCGCAGCATGACGAAGTAGCTGTAGCCGGGCGGATGCACGAAGCGCACGGCGTCGGCCGAGCGGCGCAGCACCAGGCGGTCGCCCTGCGCCATGTCGGCGAGCGCGTACCCGTCGAAATGCGCGCGCGCGTCGAGCGCGCGCACGAGCACGATTTCGATCACGCTGCGGTCCAGTACGCTGACCGGCCGCGCCGAAAGCGTGTGCGGATTGAGCGGCACCAGCGCGAGCGCGGGCACCGCGGGATGAAGGATTGGACCCTGCGCCGAGAGCGCGTAGGCGGTGGAACCGGTCGCGGTCGCCACGATCACGCCATCCGCGCGCAGGGTGTAAACGTATTCGCCATCGACATGGAGCTCGAACTCGATCAGCCTGCCCTGCGAGCCTTTTCCGACTACCGCTTCGTTGAGCGCCAGGGTGCGCAGCACTTGGTGGCCATCGCGCCGGATCTCCGCGTCGAGCAGCGTGCGCTCCTCGAGCGCATAGCGCCCGTCGAGGATCGCGCCGACCGCTTCGCGCATGTCCTTGAGTGCAATGTCGGTCATGAACCCGACGCGCCCCAGGTTGATGCCGGCGAGCGGCACGCCGAAGCGCACCAGGTTGCGGGCTGCCGACAGCATCGTGCCGTCGCCGCCGACCACGATCGCCAGATCGGCTCCGCGGCCTATCGCCTCGAAGTCGGCCCCCTTGCCGCCCCCGAGCGCCGCGGCCGTATCCCTTTCAAGCACCACTTCGCAGCCCCGCGCGGCGAGCAGCGCGCTCAACTCGCTGAGGGACGCCGCGATCTCGCGGCTGCGCTGCTTGCCGACGAGCGCGACGCGGCGGAATGCAGGGGGCATGATGGCGAGGATTTAACCACAGCACGCTGGCGCCGAGGAAGATTCGCGTTGCCCGGCTTGTGTAGAATGGAATGATGCTCGACAAACGTGCCCAAGTCCTGCTGAAAACCCTGGTCGAGCGCTATATCGCCGAAGGCCAGCCGGTCGGCTCGCGCACGCTGTCCAGGTACTCCGGGCTGGACCTGTCGCCCGCCACGATCCGCAACGTGATGGCCGATCTCGAGGATATGGGCCTTATCACGAGCCCGCACACTTCCGCGGGGCGCGTTCCGACTCCGCTCGGCTACCGCTTCTTCGTCGATACGCTGCTTGTGACCAAGCCGCTGCAATCGGTCGAAGTCCACCGGCTCGAAGATCAGCTGCATCCGGACAACCCGCAACGGGTGATTCAGGCGGCATCCAACCTCCTTTCGCAGCTGACGCACTTCGCGGGCGTCGTGATGACGCCGCGGCGGCGCTCGATCGCATTCCGGCACATCGAGTTCCTGCGCTTGTCGGAAAAGCGCGTGCTGCTGATCGTGGTCACGCCCGATGGGCACGTGCAAAACAGGATCCTGCTCACGGAGCGCGACTATTCCCAGTCCGAGCTGGCCGAGGTCGGCAACTACATCACCCAGAATTACGCCGGCCACAGCATCGAGGAGGTTCGCCAGCGACTGCGCGACGAGCTGCGCGAGCTGCGGCAGGACATGATCCAGCTCATGAACGCTGCGCTCGAGGCCGGCAACGAGGCCCTCAGTGAGCAAAGCGAGCCGTACGTGATCTCGGGCGAGCGCAATCTGCTCGACATAAGCGAGCTTTCTCAGGACATGAAGCGATTGCGCCAGCTGTTCGAGCTGTTCGAGCGCAAGACGTCCCTGCTGCATATCCTGGACGTATCGCTGAGAGGCCAGGGCGTGCAGATCTTCATCGGCGGGGAGTCGGGCGTCACCACGCCGGACGACGTGAGTGTCGTCGCCGCGCCTTATCGGGTCGACGGCGAGGTGGTCGGCACCGTGGGCGTCGTCGGTCCGACGCGCATGGCCTATGACCGCGTGGTGCCGATCGTGGACGTCACCGCGAAGCTGCTGTCCAGCGCGCTGTCCCAGGGCTAGGCGCGGTGGCGGACCGGTATCGCCCCGAGCCGGCGCCCTCCGGCGGCAAGGCGGCGCGCGACGGCGTGCTGCTCGTGAATCTCGGCACCCCAATGGCGCCCACCGAGGCCGCGGTGCGTCGCTACCTGGCCGAGTTCCTCGCGGACCCGCGCGTGGTGGAGATTCCGCGCGCGCTGTGGCTCCCCCTGCTCTACGGCGTGATCCTGCTGGTGCGTCCCGCGCGCTCGGCGCGCAAGTACGCCGAAGTGTGGACCGCTGAAGGCTCCCCGCTCGCAGTTCACACCGCGCGCCAGGCCGCCCTGCTCGCCGGCGCTTTCGCGGGCGGCGGTCCGACCATTGAACACGCGATGCGCTACGGGGCGCCGGGGATCGCCGGCGCCCTCGACCGGCTGCGCGCTCGAGGCTGCGAGCGCATTCTCGTCGTGCCCCTCTATCCGCAGTACGCCGCGAGCACGACGGCGAGCACCGTGGACGCGGTCGGTGCCTGGCTCGCGGGCGTGCGCAACATTCCCGAATTGCGCTTCGTGAAGCACTTCCACGATCATCCGGGATACGTGGGGGCGCTGGCGGCCGGCATACGCGAGCACTGGGAACGCCACGGACGTGGCGAGCGGCTGGTAATGAGCTTTCACGGACTGCCGCGCCTCGCCGTCCTGCGCGGCGATCCGTATGAGCGCCAGTGCCGCGCCACGGCGCGCCTGCTCGGCGAGGCGCTTGGCCTGGACGACGAGCAAACCATCGTGACGTTCCAGTCGCGCTTCGGTCGCGCCGAATGGCTGAAGCCCTATACCGAGCCGACGCTCGCGGCGCTCGCACGCGACGGCGTGCGCCGAGTCGATGTCGCCTGCCCCGGCTTCGTATCCGATTGCCTCGAGACGCTCGAGGAGATCGGGATCGGGGCGCGGCGAAGCTTCCTGGCGAACGGCGGTCAGGAACTGCGGCTGGTTCCTTGCCTGAACGAGTCGCCCGAGTGGATATCGGCCCTGGCTCGAATTTGCAGCGAGCAGGGTTGGCCCGCCGATTAGCCCTCCAGCAGGGCGCGCAGCGCCCGGTGCAGCGTTTCACCTTCGCCCTGCGGCCGCCGCGCCAGCCGCGCCGCCCATAGCGGAAACAGCTGGCTTTCCTCCCGGTACTCGTGCTTGGCGAGCGTGCCCGACAGGATCGCGACGAACGGCTCGATTTCCCAGGCCTCGGGCAACTGCCCCGCAGGGGCCTCGGCGAAGCAGCGTTCGACCGCGTCCAGCTGTACGAGCAGCTCGTCGTGTTCACGCAGCATGATCTCGAGAGGCTCGACTGCCGGCTGCGGGCCGAGCGCGGGCGCGAGCAGCTCGTTCTCTGCGCGCGCGTGGCGCCGCAGGCCCGACGCGAAACCGTCGAGCAGTGGCCGAGCGCCCACGACGTCCCCCGCATTGAGGCGGCGCAGGGCCTTCGCCAGCAGCTCGTCCAGCCGGCGGTGGTCCCTCCGCAGGGTATCGAGTACGTCGCGCGGCGCGGCATCGCCAGCCAGGCGGATCGAGGCCTCCCAGTGCCCGCCCGCGGCGCCCAGGTCCCAGCGCAGCGCATCGCGCAACTGCAGGTTGAGGCTCTCGAGCAGCAGCGTCGGGTCCTCGCGCGTGATCAGACGCAGCTCCCTTCCGGGACGCAACTCGCGCAGCGCGCCGAGCGCGGCAAGGGCGAGCCGGCTGTCGGCTTCGCGCCTCAAATCAAGGGTTTCGCTCATGCGGGCATTTTGGCATGCGAATCGAGCCGGGGCTTGAAACGAACGAACCCATCCCCAGTCTAGGGACACTACCCACGGAGCCGAAGGGAATGTCCGAACCGACCCCTAAAATGAAGTCGACCGATCAAGCTGCCGTCCAGGCCGGACCCGGCGAAGCCGCCGAGCAGCCCTCGCTGGAGGAGCAGCTGGCGCAGGCGAACGCGAAGATCGCGGAACACCGCGAAGCGACGCTGCGCGCGCTTGCCGAAGCGGACAATGCGCGCAAGCGCGCTCTCGCCGAGGCCGCCAGCGCCCAGAAGTACGCACTCGAGCGCTTCGTGGAGACGCTGCTTCCGGTGGTCGATAGCCTCGAAGCCGCCCTGGGCACCTCGTCCGGCCCAACGGACGCCCTGCGCAGCGGCGTCGAGCTCACGCTCAAGCAGCTGCGCGCGGCGCTCGAGAAAGCGAATGTGAGGGACATCGATCCAGGGCCCGGCACGCGCTTCGACCCGAATCAGCACCAGGCGATGGCGGCGGTGGAGTCGGACGGGGAGCCCAACGCCGTGGTGGCCGTGCTGCAGAAGGGCTGGCGCCTGCACGATCGCATCTTGCGGCCGGCGCTGGTCACGGTGGCCAAGCCGCGCCCGGCGAACGACGCTTGAAAGGCCGGCCGCAAACCCCATATTGGACACAGGCTTAGTACACGACACGCAAACACCCGGACGGGGATCGAGACATGGCAAAGATTATCGGCATTGACCTGGGCACGACGAACTCGTGCGTGGCAATCATGGAGGGCGGCAAGCCCAAAGTGATCGAGAACTCGGAAGGCGCACGCACCACGCCCTCGATCGTCGGCTATACCGAGGACGGCGAAATCCTGGTGGGCGCGCCGGCGAAGCGCCAGGCGGTGACCAACGCGAAGAACACTCTGTTTGCCGTAAAGCGCCTCATCGGGCGGCGCTTCGAAGAAAAAGAAGTGCAGAAGGACATCGGCCTCGCACCGTTCAAGATCGTCAAAGCCGACAACGGCGACGCCTGGGTCGAAGTGCGCGGCAAGAAGATCGCGCCGCAGCAGGTTTCGGCCGAAGTGCTGCGCAAGATGAAGAAGACCGCCGAGGACTACCTGGGCGAGGAAGTCACCGAGGCCGTGATCACGGTGCCCGCGTACTTCAATGACTCGCAGCGCCAGGCGACCAAGGACGCGGGCCGCATCGCCGGCCTCGACGTCAAGCGAATCATCAACGAGCCCACCGCGGCGGCGCTCGCCTTCGGGCTGGACAAGCAGGCGAAGAAGGACAGCAAGATCGCGGTCTACGACCTGGGCGGAGGAACCTTCGATATCTCGATCATCGAGATCGCCGATGTAGAAGGCGAAAAGCAGTTCGAGGTGCTCTCGACGAACGGCGACACGTTCCTCGGCGGCGAGGACTTCGACCAGCGCCTGATCGACTACGTGGTTACGGAATTCAAGAAGGACCAGGGCGTCGACCTGTCCAAGGACGTGCTCGCGCTGCAGCGCCTGAAGGAAGCCGCCGAAAAGGCCAAGATCGAGCTTTCCTCGTCGCAACAGACCGAGTTCAACCTGCCGTACATCACCGCCGACGCG
>DASPRB010000008.1:0-11893 GCA_035624675.1 Burkholderiales bacterium | reverse complement strand
CACCTGGGCCTTGAGGGGACCGGGCTTCTGCTTGAACTTGCCCTGCATGCAGAACACGAGGCTCGCCGACAGGCAATTTCCCACCGCAGCGGCGACCAGGCGCGCCGCGTTCGGACCGCGCTTCCCGCCGAGCGGCTCGGGCTCGTCGAGCACAAGCTGCGCGACTCCAGGCCAGTCGAACTTGACGCGGAACTCGTAGCCTTCCTCTTGCTCGAGCGTCAGCGTGAAGCTCTGGGCGTGCGCAGGCGCCTTCGATCCGGGTTGATCTTGTGCCATGTGGGTTCTTCCGTTGAAATTCGGATACATCAAGACTAGCCGCGCTGGGTCCGGCGCCTTTGCGCTGGATCAATCCGCGCGGCTACTTCATCCGCGAAGGAAGCCTGATCGTCCGGCCGTCGACCGCGAAGACGCCCATGCCGCGGTGGTGGATGGTGCGCGGGTTCTTCCTCGCCGGGTCGATCCAGGCCTTCACCACCTCGAGCACGAAGAAGTTGTACCTCTCGACCATGCGCGTATCGACGACCCTGCACTCGAGATTGGCATAGCACTCGCCGATCAGGGGCGGCGCGACGCGCGCGGCCGGAACGGGCGTCAGCCCGAAGGCCACGAACTTGTCCTTCCGCGCGCCCGAGCAGTTGCCGACCCGCGCTGTCTGCGCCGCGAGCTCCACGGTCGGGATGTTGATGACGCACTCCCGCGTCTTGCGCAGGTTTTCGAAGCTGAAGTTGCGGTTGCTGATCACGCAGCCCACCAGCGGAGGCTCGAACTCCAGCATCGTGTGCCAGGACATGGTCATCACGTTCGGCCGCCCCTTGAACGCGGTCGTCACGAGCACCACCGGTCCGGGCTCCAGAAGTCGGTAGACGCGCGCGAGCGGCAGGCTTTTCTTCATCACGCTGCGCGCGTGGCGCCACCGTCGATGCTGATGGTGGTGCCGCTGATGTACGTATTGCGCTCGGAGACGAGAAAGGCGATCAACGGCGCGATCTCCTCGGGCTGCGCAAAGCGCCCGATAGGGATGTCGCGCAGGAATTGCTCGCGCGCCGCCTGTTCGGAGATGTTCATCATCGCCGCCTTCGCCTTCACCATGTAGTCGAGCCGCCGCGTCTGCATCGGGCAGGGACTGACGCCGTTCACCAGGATGCCGTCGCGCACGAACTCGTCGGCGAGCGCCTTGGTGAAGTTGATCAGGCCGGCGTTGGCGACCCCGGCCGGCATGGCCTGCGCCTCGGGCTGGCGTCCGCGGTGCCCGATCAGGTTCACGATGCGCCCCCAGCGCTGGCGCTGCATGTGCGGGATGACCTCGCGGCAGCAGTGCACGACGCCGAACAGCTTAAGCTCGAGGCTCTCGCGCCATTCCCCCTCGGTCAAGCGCAGGAAGTGTCCGGATCTCGCCGCTCCGATGCTGTTCACCAGCACGTCGATGCGCCCGAAGCGCGCGAGCACTTCGTCGACCATGCGGCGGATCTCGGCGGGCTTGGTGCAGTCCACCTGCACGGCAAGCGGTTTGCCCTGCGCGAGCCGGCCGATCTCCCCGGCGGCCTGCGCGAGCGCCTCCTTGCCGCGCGCGGCGATCGCTACACGGCAGCCTTCGGCCGCGAGCTCGAGCGCGGCGGCCTTGCCGATGCCCATGCTGCCGCCCGTGACCAGGGCGCACTTTCCTTTCAGGCCCAGTTCCATCCCGCGCCTTTCAGAATGAGCCCCCCTCGACCTGGCCGGCAAAGTCCCGCGCGGCCTCGACGATCGCCTTGCCGAGATCGGCATAGCGCCTGGCGAACGGCGGCAGGCGCTCGCTCAGGCCTAGCGCGTCGTTGATGACCAGCACTTGCCCGTCGCAGGCCTTGCCGGCGCCAATGCCGATCGTCGGCACGGCGACAGAGCCCGTGATCGCCGCTCCGAGCGCTTCAGGAATGTGCTCGAGCACGATCATGAAGGCGCCCGCCGCGGAGATGCCGACGGCGTCGTTCAGCACCCGCTTCGCGTCGGCGGCCTCGCGGCCCACCTGCTTGAAGCTGGTCGAAGTCTGCGGCGTCAGCCCGGTATGGCCGACCACGTCGATGCCGTTCGCGACGAGATGGCGGATCGCGTCGTACTTGGGCCCCTCCAGCTTCACGCTGTCGGCGCCCGCTTCGATCAGGAGCCTTGCGCTGCGCAACGCGGCATCGGGGTCGCGGTCGCTGTCGTACGGGAGATCGCCGACGACGTGCGTGTCGCGCGCCCCACGGCGCACCGCGCCGATGTGATATTGCATCTGCTCGACGGTCACGCGGCGCGTGCTGTCGAATCCCATTTCCACCATGCCGACCGAATCGCCTACGAGGATTACCGGGATCCCCGCTTGCTCGAGGCAGCGGGCCACGGGAGCCGTGTAGGCCGTCAGCATCGGGATCCGCGTCACCGACTTCATTCGCCGAAGTGACTCTGCAGTGTGCTTCACGGTGCCGCTCCTCTCTAGACGACGGCATGAAATGTTACATTGATCCGCCATGGAGACCGGAAGGCCCTTCCTCGAAAGGCTGGACCGCGAGGCGCGCCAGCTGCTGCTTTCGGTCGCCCGTCCGGTATCGTTCGCCGCGGGCGCGCGCCTCTTGCGCTACGGTCAGGCAGCGCAGGGCGCCTACGTGCTGCGCTCGGGGCGCGCGCAGGCGCTCGTGGATCTGCCCGGCGGCGAGCGGCTGGTGGTGAACGAGATCGGCGCAGGCGCAGTGCTCGGCGAGATGGCGCTCATCGAGCGCGGCACGGTCTCGGCGACGGTGGTCGCGAGCGAGCCCGTGGAGGGCTGGTACCTGGCGCGCGACGATTTTCGCGCGCTCGCCGTGCAGCACACGCCGCCGGCGCTCGCGGTGCAGCACGCGGTGACCGAGGCGCTGTGCACCAAGATCGAGAACCTGACGCAGCAGCTGCTCGCCGCGCCCTCGGCGGAGGATCGCGCCGCGGTGGCCTTGCCCGAGGGCGATCCGCTGGCGGGCGTGCCGCGCGTCGCGCGCGCGTCGTTCGAGTTCCGTCCGTTCCTGCCGCTGCTCGCGCTGTTCGAGGGCTTCGAGCCGCAGGACATCGACCGCATCGCGGCGCGCGCCGCGGTGCTCGAGCTGCCGCGCGGCCAGGCGCTCTTCGTGCCGGGCGCACCGGCCGTCGCCTGCTACGCGGTGGTGCGCGGCGCGGTCGAGGTGTGGGCGCGCCAGGGCGAGCGCGAGCGCCGCATCGTGCTCTACGGCCCGGGGAACCTCGCCGGCTTCGTGCGCCTGCTCGCCGGGGCGGCGCACGGGGCCGCCGCATTCGTGCGCGAGAAAGCGCTGCTGCTCGAATTCTCGCGGCCGGACTTCGACGAGCTCTATTACCGCTCGGGCGCCGTGTCGGCGCGGCTGCGGCGCGCATTGCACGGGCGGCTGCTCGCGCTCATGGTGCACACCAACACCCAGCTCACGCGTCTCATCAGCCTGGCGCGCCTGCGCGGTGCGCGCGGCGAAGGCGACCGGCTCGCGGCCGCGCACGCCGGCCAGGTGGTGGCCGCCGGCCCTAGTCGAGAAGACGCTGGCTGACCGCAGGGCGTCCGTCTCTCAGCGCGGCGTGCAGCACGCCGTACTCCGGCACTTCCACCCACGCCGCAGTATCGCTGCTCAGCGGCTCGGAAGCGATGAGCAGCGCGTCGGCGTGCTCGGCGCCGCCGATCATCTTCCACTCGCCGTCGTGCGGGCCGTAGTCGCGCCCGAGCGTGTACCAGAGGCTTGCATAGCGCAGGCTGTCCGGGCGCACCTGAGCCGGGTCCTCGGTGGGGAAGCAGCCGAAGTCGAAGCAGTAGCGCACGGCGGCAAGCTGCGCGCCGTCGGCGAGAAACAGGTTCACCGAGGACGACTCGGCGATGCCCGCCTCGGCGCGCGCGGCGCGGATCACGCCGAGCGCCGCGGCGATCGCGTCGATCAGCTCGCTCTCGGAAGGGCGCGCCCGCGGGTTTTTCAGGTGCGACACCACCAGCGCGTAGATCCACTCGCTGTCGGTGGTGCCGCGCACCTGGGCGGCGAACTCGTCCTTAACGTGGCGCGCGATGAGCGGGCGCAGGCGCGCGAACTGCGCCAGGTCGCCGTTGTGCGCCATGACGAGCGGCACGCCCGCGAACTGGAACGGATGCACGTTCTGCATCGAGATCTCGACCGCGGTGCTGTAGGGCACGCCGCGCACGTGCGCCAGCACGCAGGTGGCGGCGATCTTCTCGGCCAGATTCTTGAGATTGCGGTCGAACACCGGCAGCGAGTGCGAGGCGTAAGCGAACGGGGCGTCCGGATCGTGGGACGCGCGGTCCCAGGCGCGCATGCCGAAGCCCGCCAGATTGAGCAGGTGCAACATCTTCGGCATGTAGCTCTGGCGCACCAGGGCGGAGTCAGGCCGGAACAGGAGGTTATCGAGCACCACCGGCCGGCCGAGATACAGGAGCGCGCGGCACATGCAAGCATGGTAGCGACGGCCGAGCGGGCAGCCAAGCGCTTGACCGCAGTCAAGCGTTTCGCGGCGCCGCCTGCCGGATAATGGTCCGGCGCAAGCAAGGAGGCACACGTACCGTGAAGGGCAGAGTCCGCTCCGCGCCCAAAGGCCGCCGCGTCGACCCCAAAGCACTCGCCGACGTGCGCAAGCTGCTCGGCGGCGCGCCGCGCCGCCGCGATCTGCTGATCGAGCACCTGCACCGCATCCAGGATGCTGTCGGGCAGCTGTCGGCGCCCCATCTGGCGGCGCTCGCGCAGGAGCTGCGGCTCTCGCTCACCGAGGTGTACGAGGTTGCGAGCTTCTACCACCACTTCGACGTCGTGAAGGAGGGAGCCGGGTCGGCGCCGCGGGTCACGGTGCGGGTATGCGATTCGATCGCCTGCGAGCTGGCCGGTGCGCACGAGCTCTTGCACCGCCTGCCGAACGTGCTCGGCGCGGAGGTCCGCGTGCTGCACGCCCCTTGCGTGGGGCGCTGCGAGTCCGCGCCGTGCGTAGTCGTCGGTCAGAACCCGGTGCCGTTCGCCACGGCGACGAAGGTGCGCGAGACGGTGGAGGACGGAGCGACGCGCTGCCCGGTGCCGCGCTACGTCGACTTCACGGCCTATAAGCGCGCGGGCGGCTACCGGCTGGTCGCCGACTGCCTCGCGGGCAGGCGCACGCGCGAGGAGCTCACACAGATCATGGAGGACTCGGGCCTGCGGGGCCTGGGCGGCGCGGGCTTTCCGGCCGGGCGCAAGTGGCGCATCGTCGCGGCCGAAAAGGCGCCGCGCTTGATGGCGGTCAACATCGACGAAGGCGAGCCGGGGACGTTCAAGGACCGCTGGTATCTGGAGCGCGACCCGCACCGCTTCCTCGAGGGCATGCTGGTGGCGGCGTGGTGCGCCGGCGTGGGCGAAATCTACATCTATCTGCGCGACGAGTATGCGGGCTGCAGGGCGATCCTCGAGAAGGAACTGGCGAAGCTGAAAGCGAAGCCGCCGTGCGCGCTGCCGCCGATCCACCTGCGGCGCGGCGCGGGAGCGTACATCTGCGGCGAGGAGTCGGCGATGATCGAGTCGATCGAGGGCAAGCGCGGCATGCCGCGCCTGCGCCCGCCGTACGTCGCGCAGGTCGGGCTGTTCGGCCACCCGACGCTCGAGCACAACATGGAAACCGTGTACTGGGTGCGCGAGGTCGTCGAGAAGGGCGCCGCCTGGTTCGCCGCGCAGGGACGGCGCGGCCGCAAGGGCCTGCGCTCGTTCTCGGTGTCGGGCCGGGTGAACAAGCCCGGCGTGCACCTTGCGCCCGCGGGTATCACCGTGCGCGAGCTGATCGACGAATACTGCGGTGGCATGCAGGAAGGGCACGAGTTCTACGGCTACCTGCCCGGCGGGGCGTCCGGCGGCATCCTGCCCGCGAGCCTCGGCGACTTGCCGCTCGATTTCGACACGCTGCAGCCGCATGGCGCATTCATCGGCTCGGCCGCCGTGGTGATCCTGTCGGACCGCGACAAGGCGAGCCACGCGGCGCAGAACCTGATGCGCTTCTTCCGCGACGAGTCCTGCGGGCAGTGCACGCCCTGCCGCGTCGGCACCGCCAAGGCGCTCGCGCTGATGGGCGAGCGGCGCTGGAACCAGCCGCTGCTCAAGGAGCTCTCACAGGCGATGGCCGACGCCTCGATTTGCGGCCTCGGACAGGCGGCGCCCAACCCGGCGCTTACCGTCATGAAGTACTTTCCTCACGAGGTGACGTGATGGAACGTGCCACCAGCGACCAGCTCGCGACCATGCCGATCGAGTTCAAGCTGAACGGACGCACCGTGGTCGGCCGGCCGGACGAGTCGATCCTCGAGACCGCGCGGCGCCACGGCATCGAGGTCCCGCATCTGTGCTACAAGCCCGGCCTGCGGCCCGACGGCAACTGCCGCGCGTGCATGGTCGAGATCAAGGGCGAGCGCGTGCTCGCGCCTTCGTGCTGCCGCTACCCGGCCGAGGGGATGGAAGTCACCACCGACTCGCCGCGCGCCCTGGCCTCGCAGAAGATGGTGCTCGAGCTGCTGCTCTCGGACATGCCGGAGAAGGAGTACCGGCTCGACTCGGAGCTCGATCAGTGGGCGCACAAGCTCGGTCTGGGATTGCCGCGCTTTCCTGCGCGCGCCCAACCTGCCGCAGATCTGTCTCACCCGGCGATCGCGGTCAACCTGGACGCGTGTATTCAGTGCACGCGCTGTCTGCGCGCCTGCCGCGAGGAACAGGTGAACGACGTGATCGGCTACGCCTTCCGCGGCGAGCACGCGAAGATCGTGTTCGACTTCGACGACCCGATGGGCGAGTCGACCTGCGTGGCCTGCGGCGAATGCGTGCAGGCCTGTCCCACCGGCGCGCTCATGCCGGCGCGCGAGGCGGGCTTCGCGGTCGCGGAGAGGACCGTCGACTCGCTGTGCCCGTTCTGCGGCGTGGGCTGCCAGCTCACCTACCACGTGAGCGAGAACAAGATCCGCTTCGTCACCGGGCGCGACGGCCCTGCGAACCACGGGCGGCTGTGCGTCAAGGGCCGTTACGGATTCGACTACGCGCACCACCCCCACCGCCTGACCAGGCCGCTCATCCGCAAGCCCGGCGTCCCGAAGAGCGCCGACTTCGTGGTCGACCCGGGCAACTGGTCGGAGGTGTTCCGCGAGGCGAGCTGGGACGAAGCACTCGATGTTGCTTCAAAGAAACTGCTTGAATTGAGAAATCAGGACCGCCATGCATTGGCCGGCTTCGGCTCGGCCAAGGGCTCCAACGAGGAGGCGTACCTGTTCCAGAAGCTGGTGCGCACCGGCTTCGGCACCAACAACGTGGACCACTGCACGCGCCTGTGCCACGCTTCGTCGGTGGCGGCGCTGATGGAGGGCATCAACTCGGGCGCCGTGTCCAACCAGGTGAGCGACGTGCTCAAGGCCGAGGTGGTGTTCGTGATCGGCGCGAACCCGACGGTCAACCACCCGGTGGCCGCGACCTGGATCAAGAACGCCGCCCAGCGCGGCGTCAAGCTGATCGTCGCCGACCCGCGCCGCACCGAGCTCGAGCGCCACGCGACCTACTTCCTGCAGTTCAATCCGGACACCGACGTGGCGCTGCTGAACGCCATGATCCACACCATCATCGACGAGGGCCTGGTGAACGAGGCCTTCGTCAGAGATCGCACCAGCGGCTTCGCGGAACTGAAGAGGAATGCCAAGGCGTTCTCGCCCGAGAAGATGGCGCCGGTGTGCGGCATCCCGGCGCGGACCATCCGCGAAGTGGCGCGCCTGTACGCGACGTCCAAGGGTTCGATGATCCTTTGGGGCATGGGCATCAGCCAGCACGTGCACGGCACCGACAACGCGAGGTGCCTGATCGCGCTCGCGCTGATGACCGGCCAGATCGGGCATCCCGGCACGGGGCTGCATCCGCTGCGCGGGCAGAACAACGTGCAAGGCGCGTCGGATTCGGGCCTCATCCCGATGGTGTTCCCCGACTATCAGCGGGTCGACAATCCCGAGGCGCGCAAGCGCTTCGAGGCGCTGTGGGGCATGCGGCTGGATGCGAAGCCCGGTCTCACCGTGGTCGAGATCATGAATGCCGCCAAGGCGGGGAAGATCCGCGGCATGTACATCATGGGCGAGAACCCCGCGATGTCGGACCCGGATGTCGCGCACGCGCGCGAGGCCATGGCGAAACTCGAGCACCTGGTGGTGCAGGACATCTTCCTCACCGAGACCGCGTACCTCGCCGACGTTGTGCTGCCGGCGACTGCGTTCCCCGAGAAGACCGGGACCTTCACCAACACCGACCGGATGGTGCAGCTGGCGCGCAAGGCGATCGAGCCGCCGGGCGACGCGCGCGAGGACCTGTGGATCATCGTCGAGATGGCCAGGCGGCTCGGCCTCGCGTGGGACTACGCACACGCGCGCGAGGTATTCGACGAGATGCGCAAGGGCATGAACTCGATCGCCGGCATCACCTGGGAGCGCCTGGAGCGCGACTCGTCGGTCACCTATCCGTGCGAGCACGAGGGCGATGCCGGCGAGCCGGTGGTGTTCCGCACGCACTTCCCGACCGCGACGGGTCGCGCGCGCTTCGTTCCGGCGGACCTGATCCCGGCCGCCGAGCGGCCCGACCGCAACTACCCCATGGTGCTCATCACCGGCCGGCAGCTCGAGCACTGGCACACCGGCGCGATGACGCGCCGTGCGGGCGTGCTCGATGCCATCGAGCCCGAGCCGGTCGCGTCGCTCCATCCGCTCGACCTCGCCGCGTTGAAGGCGAAGCCGGGCGACGTGGTGACGGTCGCCTCGCGCCGCGGCAGCATCTCCCTCTACGCGCGCGCAGACGAGGGCACACCGCGCGGCGCGGTGTTCATCCCGTTCGCCTTCTATGAGGCGGCGGCGAACCTGCTCACCAATCCGGTGCTCGACCCGTTCGGCAAGATCCCCGAGTTCAAGTACTGCGCCGTCAAGCTGACGAAGGGCGGCGCGCGGCCCGGCAATCCCGGCTACGGCAAGGGCGAGACGCTCGCGCTGCTGTACGGCTGATCCGGCACAAACCATTCCACCCACGAGAAAGGTCTCGAGCAATGCCGTCGGACATCGAAATCGCGCAGGCCGCGAAGCTCAAGCGCATCGCCCAGGTCGCACTGGAAAAGCTCGGCATCCCGGAGGATCACCTCGAGCCCTACGGGCACACCAAGGCCAAGGTGTCGTTCGAGTACATCGAGTCGCTCAAGGGGCGCAAGGACGGCAAGCTCGTCCTGGTGACCGCGATGACGCCCACGCCCGCGGGCGAAGGCAAGACCACCACCACGGTGGGCCTGGGCGACGCGCTGAACGGCATCGGCAAGAAGGCCGTGATCTGCATCCGCGAGCCCTCGCTCGGGCCGGTGTTCGGCATGAAGGGCGGCGCCGCAGGAGGCGGCTACGCGCAGGTCGTGCCGATGGAGGACATCAACCTGCACTTCACGGGCGACTTCAACGCGATCGCGCTGGCGAACAACCTGCTCGCGGCTCTGCTCGACAACCATATCCACCACGGCAACGAGCTGGGCATCGACGTGCGGCGCATCGCGTGGAAACGGGTGGTGGACATGAACGACCGCGCGCTGCGCGAGATCGTCGCCTCGCTGGGCGGGCCGGGTAACGGCTACCCGCGCCAGGACGGCTTCGACATCGTGGTCGCCTCCGAGGTGATGGCGATCTTCTGCCTGTCGACGACGATCGAGGACCTGAAGAAGCGCCTCGGGAACATCGTGGTCGGCTACACGCGCGAGCAGAAGCCGGTGACCGCGCGCGAGCTGAATGCCCACGGCGCGATGACCGTGTTGCTCAAGGACGCGCTCAAGCCCAACCTGGTGCAGACGCTGGAGAACAACCCGGCGTTCATCCACGGCGGTCCCTTCGCCAACATCGCGCACGGCTGCAACTCGGTGATCGCCACGCAGACCGCGCTCAAGCTCGCCGACTACGTCGTTACCGAGGCGGGCTTCGGCGCCGACCTCGGCGCCGAGAAGTTCGTCGACATCAAATGCCGCAAGGCGGGCCTGCGCCCCAGCGCGGCGGTGATCGTGGGAACGGTGCGCGCGCTCAAGTACCACGGCGGCGCGGACCTGAAGGCGATCAACCAGGAGAACATGACCGCGCTCGAGCGCGGCATCGTCAACCTGGAGCGCCACGTGGAGAACGTGAGCAAGGTCTATGGCATTCCCTGCGTGGTGTCGATGAACCGCTTCCTGCACGACACCCCGCGCGAGCTCGAATTCGTGAAGGCGCGCATGGCCAAGCTGGGCGTGCCGATGGTGGTTGCCACGCACTGGAGCGACGGCGGCAAGGGCGCCGAGGAGCTGGCGCGCATCGTGGTCGAGCTGTGCGAGACCAAGAACGGCTTCCGCTTCGTGTACGAGGAGAAGGACTCGCTGTGGGAGAAGATCAACCACATCGCGCAGCGCGTGTATCGCGCCTCGGAGGTCACCGCCGACAGCAAGGTGCGCGCCCAGATCAAGAAGTTGCAGGACGACGGCTATGGGCACTATCCGGTGTGCGTGGCTAAGACGCAGTACTCGTTCTCGACCGACGCGCAACTGCGCGGCGCGCCTTCCGGGCACACCATCAACATACGCGAGGTGCGGCTGGCGGCGGGCGCGGAGTTCGTGGTGATGATCTGCGGCGACATCATGACCATGCCCGGGCTGCCGAAGGTGCCCTCCGCGAACAAGATCGACATCGTCGACGGCAAGGTGGTCGGTTTGTTCTGACGTAGAAGTCAGCATTGCGGTTAGAATCCCGCGCTGCGAAGCGACGGATACGCTGTAATGCTGGAAGTCATCGCCGATTTCGCCTTCTGGAAGTCGCTCGGCGCGATCATCTGGGTCAACCTGCTGCTCTCGGGCGACAACGCCGTGGTGATCGCGCTCGCGGCGCGCGCGCTGCCGGCGAAGCAGCAGAAGACCGCCGTGTTCTGGGGCAGCGCCGCCGCCATCGTGATGCGCGTGCTGCTCACGATCTTCGCGGTGGCCCTGCTGCAGCTGCCCTGGCTCAAGCTGGTGGGCGGGGTGCTGCTTTTGTGGATCGGCGTGAAGCTGCTCGTGCCCGAGGACGGCGAGGAGGGGATCGAGGCGGGCGACAGCCTCCTGCAGGCGGTCAAGACGATCCTGATCGCCGACCTCGTGATGAGCCTGGACAATGTCATCGCGGTGGCGGCGGCCGCCGAGCAGGGTCCGCCGGATCTCAAGGTTCTGCTGCTCGTGCTGGGCCTCGCGATCTCGATCCCGATCGTCATCTTCGGCAGCACGATCATGCTGCGGATGATGGAGCGCTTCCCGGTCATCATCACGCTGGGGGGTGCGCTGCTCGGCTATATCGCCGGCGAGATCATGGCGACCGATCCGGCGATCAAGAGCTGGATCGCGCGGCAGGCGGCGTGGCTGGTGGAGTACAAGGTGGCGGGGGCCTGCGGCGCGGCCTTCGTCGTGGCGCTGGGTGGCTGGCTCGCGCGCCGCGCGCAGCCGCACGAGCCCGCCGCGCCGGCCGGATCCGAGGAATCTTGACCGCGGTCAAGGCAGGCACGACAGTCCAATCCCGAAAATCAGAGTAAGAATTGCGCAAGAAACGGCGCTAGAATTCGGGGTCGCAGGATTCTTACAAGATTACAAGGGAGGAGGGCAACAGCATGAAAGCTAAATTCACGCGAACGATCGGCGCAGTACTCGGGGCGGCACTTGTAGCCGCGTGGCCTGGAGTCGGCCGGGCATGGGAGCCGACCAAAACCGTCGAGTTTGTGATTCCCGCGGGTACCGGCGGCGGCGCAGACCAGATGGCACGTGCGATCCAGGGAATCGTCGCCAAGCACGGCCTGATGAAGCAGTCGATGGTGGTGGTGAACAAGGCAGGCGGAGCGGGCGCCGAGGGCTTCCTAGACGTCAA
>DASPRB010000260.1:0-4863 GCA_035624675.1 Burkholderiales bacterium | reverse complement strand
ACGGTGGCGAAATTCGTGAAGGTCACCCAGCGCGCCTTCGCGGCGTGCGTGAAGGATCCCAAGCCCTGCGTGCAGGCGCTGATCGACGCGAACGGCGCGCTCAACTTCGACAACGAGCTCGGCAACTGGCACCTCGTCGAGGACCTCATGAGCGACAAGATCTCGCAGACCGTGGCGCTCGGCTGGCACGACGACAAGCGCATGCAGCACGACTACGACCTGGTGCGCGAGTACGTCGGCATCGACAAGCCGTTCGACGTGAAGGCGGTCTACACGAACGCCTTCCTCGACAAGTCGATCAAGATGATCCCGGTCAAGGGCGACTGAAGCGCCCGACGCGCGGTCCCGCTTAAGCTCAGCCGAGCTCCGGCCCGGCGACCAGGAACACCAGCCTTTCGTTGCCCGGCGCGCGCGCGGCGCCGCGCACCATGCGCGTGAACGGGCGCTGCAGGACGAAGCCCTGCGCGAGCAGCCATTCCTGCAGGCGCGGCGCGTGATCGGCCGCGTCGACGTAGAGCGGCGGCCCGACCGCGTGCAGAGCGGCGCCGAGCAGCGCGATGGCAGCCGCCTCGTCGCGCGCGACCAGCGGGCCGATCTGTGAGGCCTCGCGCCCGTCGCGCGCCAGCACGAAGCCCCGGCCCGACAATTCGAGCGCGGCGCGCGGCATGCGCGCCTGCAGCGCGCGCAGCAGCCGCTCGCGCGAGCCGCCGAAGGCCTCGGCGTCCAGCGCGAGCAGGCTTTCCCAGTGCTCGACGGGCCGCGCGGCGCCGGCGCCCTGCGCCGGCGCTGGTCCATCCAGCCTGAAGCGCTTGAAGCCCCAGGTGTCGCGGAACCCCTCGCGGCGGTACACTTCTCGGCCCGCGGGCGTGGCGTCCAGCACCGGCAGCTGGCCGCGGCGCTCGAGCTCGGCGGTCGCGGTGCGCAACAGGCGCGAGGCGTATCCCTTGCGGCGATGCGCCGGCAGGACGAGCACCATGCTGATCCAGGCGAACGCTCCGTAGGGCAGCACCAGCGTCGAGGCGAGGAGCGTGCCGCCGGCAGCCGAAATGCCCCAGCCGCGGCCGAGCTCGAGCATGAGCCGCCAGTCCGCCTCGTTCTGATTCCAATTCGCCGCGCGCGACAGCGCGAGGCAGCCCGCCAGGTGCTCGGGGCCGAGCGCGTGCTCAGTATTTCCCGTCACGCGTCTCGAAGTGCGTCGGCTTGCCGAGATCCGGCAACGCGCGCGCGATCCAGTCGGCCTGCCAGTCGAGCATCGCCGCGAGCGGCACGCGCGGCGGGCCGAGCAGGCGCTGCGCCTGCGCCGTGTCGATAAGCCAGGCGGTCGACGCCTCGCTGCCGGTGATGCTCGCCTTCTTGCCGAAGCGCTTGCCGAACTCCGTGGCGAGAGCCCGCACGCTCAGCACGTCCGGCCCGCTCACGTTGATCGGCGAGGTGGGCCGCGTGCAGTGATTGAGCAGGCGCAGCGCCTGCTCGTTCGCGTCGCCCTGCCAGAGCACGTTCACGTGCCCCATGGAGACGTCGACCGGCCGGCCGGCGAAGACTTTCGCCGCGACGTCGTGCAGCACGCCGTAGCGCATGTCGATCGCGTATTCGAGGCGCAGCAGGCGCCCGGGCGTGCCATAGCGTTGCGAGCCATGCAGAAACGCCTGCTCGCGCCCGACGCAGGAGTTTGCGTAGTCGCCCGCCGGCGGCGTAGTCGGCGTCGACTCGTCGGCGCCGCGCCCCGTGACACTCGCGTACGGATAGACGCAAGCGGTGGAGAACGCGACGATGCGCGACTCGCGGAACGCCTCGGCGACCATGAACGGCACGCCGACGTTCATCGCCCAGGTGAGCGAGGGCTGTCCGGAGGCGCCGAACTTGTGCCCCGCCATGAAGACCACGTGCTGCGCGCGCGGCAGCCGCTCGAGCGCGGCGCGGTCGAGCAGGTCGCAGGCGATGCACTCGACGCCCCAGGATTCGAGCTTGGCGCGCAGGCCGGGCTCGGAGAAGCGCGCCACGCCGATCACCCGCTTGCCGGCGCGCCGCGCCATGCGTGCGAGCGTCGGGCCCATCTTGCCCGCGACGCCGAGCACCAGGATCTCGCCGATGCCGGCGAGATCGTGCTCGAGCTCCGGCGTCGGGCGCGTCATGAAGTCTTCGAGCTGCTCGACGCCGGCGAAGCTCTTCGGCAGGATGTTAACCATCTGGTGAATTATAATCGGCCGCCATGGCACGCATCCTGACGACCGTGGTCGGGTCCTACCCCGTCCCCGACTGGCTGGTCCGCTCTCCCTCGGAGCAGGCGCTCGTCGACGCGACCCGGGTCGTCATCGCCACGCAGGAGCGCGCCGGCATCGACCTGGTGGCAGACGGCGAGCTGTACCGCTTCGACTTCAACCACCCCGAGACCAACGGCATGATCGAGTACTTCGTGCGCCCGATGTCGGGCGTGCGCTCCGAGATCGGCTTCTCGGAGTGGCTCGACTACGCGCGCGACTCCGGGATGCGCTTTCGCACCCGGCCGCCGGGCGTGGTGACGGGGCCGATCGGGGCGGGAACGCTCAACCTCAAGCTGCCGTGCGCGCGTGCCAAGGCCCTCGCCACCCGGCCGCTCAAGTTCACGCTTACCGGTCCGCACATGCTGGCGAAGACGCTGCACGACCGCTACTACAAGAGCCCGCAGAAGCTCGCGCAGGCGATCGCCGAGGTGCTCGCCGAGCAGGTGAAGCACCTGGACGCGGACGTGATCCAGCTGGACGAGGCCAACCTGCCCGGGCATCCCGAAGAGTGGAAGTGGGCGGCGGCGGCGATCAACAAGGTGCTGCAGGCGGTGCCAAAAAAGGCGAAGGCGGCGGTGCATCTGTGCTTCGGCAACTACGGGGGGCAGTCGATCCAGCAGGGCACCTGGGCCAAGCTGATCGCCTACCTGAACGCGCTCGAGGCCGATCACATCGTGATGGAGACGGCGCACCGGCCGCCCGAAGAGCTCGCAGTCTTCAAGGCGCTGCGCCGCGACCTCGGCTTCGGGCTCGGTGTGGTCGACATCAAGCGCACCGAGATCGAGAAGCCGGAGGACATCGCGCGCGCGATCGAGCGGGCAGACAAGCTGCTCGGAAAGGGCCGCGTGAGGTACATCCACCCCGACTGCGGCTTCTGGATGCTGCCGCGCAATGTCGCCGACGGAAAGATCCGCGCGCTCGCCGCGGGGCGCGACCTGTACGAAGGCCGCTAGCGCCGGATCCCGGGCGCTGCGCCTCAGGCGAGCGCGCTGGCTACGATGTTGACCGCCAGCGCGAGGATCACGGTGTAGAAACCGAACGACGCGATCCCGTGCAGCAGCACGAGGCGGCGCATGCGGTGCGTCGTAACCTGCACGTCCGACACTTGGGCCGTCATGGCGATGACGAAAGAAAAATAGGCGAAGTCCAGGTAGTCGGGCCGCTCCTTGCCGGGAAACACCAGCCCGCGGTCGGGCTCGCCGAAGGGCTCCGCCTTGTCGCCGTAGTAGCGATGGGCGTAGTGAAAGGCAAAGCCGATGTGCACCAGCAGCCAGGAGGAGAACACCGCCAGGCCCGCAAGCAGCACGAAGGCGACGTGCCGGCTGATGCCGAGGCGGTGCGCGCCGCTCAGCACCAGGGTCACCGCGAACAGGCTCGCCGCCGCGGCGCACACGACGAGAACGATCAGCACCGCCCCGCTCTGGTCCTGCTCGCGCGCGCTGCGCTCGGTGAGCTCCGGTGTCGCGTGCACGACGATTCCGTAGGACAGTGCAACGAAGCAGGCGATCGCCGCGACCCACGCGAGCAGGAAGCGGCTCGCGCCGAACACCGACGCCGGGAGGACGAGCGCGGCGACCGCGCCAACCGCGGCCGCCGTCGCCAGCCTGCGCCTGCCGTTGGAATTGAAGCGGTTGAGTGCGACGTGGGTTCGCATTCTTCGGAGTCGCATTCTTACATGACTCGCATTCTTCATGCGCTACAAGCACTTGCATCTTATCGAGGGTGCCCCGACCTCCTCTCCAGCGCGTGCGCCCAGGGGCTGTCGCCGGCCGGCGTCATCCCCGTGTCAAGGTAACGGGGCTAGACTAGGCGCAAGGAAGTTCCCACCCCTCACGAGACGCAACGTGCGCGGCATCTCCCTGTACCTCGACCTGCTGGCAGAGCACTGCCCGGATATCCGCTCGGTGTGGGAGATCGGCGTACGGGCCGACGACGAAGTGCTCGGCACCTGCGCCCCGTTCGGCTGGGACCTGATTGCCTTCGCGGACGAGGACACGCTGCAGCAGTTGCGCGCGGCGACCGAGCTGCATCGCCCCGACGTGCGCCTGCGCGTGGTCCTCGACGGCAACCGCTTCGAGCCCGCCTGGGGCGACGCCGCCCTGTCGGGCTCGCTGTCGGACTGGGGCTGGAAGCGCGTGAGCGAGCGCGAGGCGTATTACTCGGGGAAGGGTCTCGAGCCGCTGCGCCCGCGCCGGAGGGCCGTGCGCCTGAGCGAGAAATCGCTCGCCCCGCCGCTCGGCATCGTGCCGCCCCGGCCGCCGGCCCCGGCTGCGGCCGCGCGCGTCCTCAGCTGACCTTCACCTCGACCAGCTCCCTGCCGTCGGGCCCGGCCACGTGCACCGCGCAGGCGATGCACGGGTCGAAGCTGTGGATGGTGCGCAGGATTTCGAGCGGCTGGTCGACCACGGCGAGCCTGGTCCCCTTCAGCGCCGCCTCGTAGGCGCCGTGCTGGCCCTTGGGGTCGCGCGGCCCCGCGTTCCAGGTCGAGGGCACGACCGCCTGGTAGTTGGCGATCCGGCCGTCGCGGATCACGATCCAGTGCGCGAGCGCGCCGCGCGGCGCCTCGGTGAAGCCCGCGCCCTGCGCCTGCTTCGGCCAGGTG
>DASPRB010000259.1:0-17517 GCA_035624675.1 Burkholderiales bacterium | reverse complement strand
GCGGTGGTGAACCACCGCCGGCGCCACGCCGCTCTGCCCGGGATCGACTTCGGCCTCGGCCTGCACCTCGGCACGGTGACGCACGCGAACGTCGGCGCCCCGGACAGGCTCGCGTTCAACGTGGTCGGGCCGGCGGTCAACCGCACCGCGCGCCTCGCCTCGCTCGCCAAGCGCGCCGGCGTGCCGCTCGCCGTGTCGCAGGAGTTCGCCGCCCGCGTGCGCCGGCCGCTGCGCGCGCTCGGCCGCTTCGAGCTGGCCGGCATCGGCGGCGCGCACGAGGTGTTCACGCTCGCAAAATAGCGTTGTTCATCAGGCCTCTGAGCCGCTACTTGCGGCTGTCATGAAAAACATGTTCAATGAACGCGTCGCAAAGAACCGCCAGGACGCCCTGAACAAGCCAGGCATGGTTGGCAAAGCGGTCAAGGATTTCACCCTCCCCTCGACCGGTAGCCACGCGTTCAAGCTGTCCGAGCACAAGGGCAGCAAGCTGGTGCTGTACTTCTACCCCAAGGACAACACGCCCGGTTGCACCACGGAGGGCGCCGACTTCCGCGATCGCCACGCGGAGTTCGAGCGCGCGGGCTGCGAGGTGTTCGGCGTCTCGCGCGACTCGGTGAAGTCGCACGAAGGCTTCAAGGCCAAGGTGAAATTCCCGTTCGAGCTCCTCTCCGACGCCGAGGAGCAGGTGTGCAGCCAGTTCGGCGTCATCAAGCAGAAGAACCTGTACGGCAGGAAAGTGCGCGGCATCGAGCGCAGCACGTTCGTCATCGGCAGGGACGGCGTGCTCGCGCGCGAATGGCGCGGCGTCAAGGTCCCAGGCCACGTCGAGGAGGTATTGAACTTTGTTAAGACCCTCTGAGCGTCCCGCGCAGGCGCGCGACGACGCGAGCAGCGAAACCGCGGCAGAATCCTCCCTCCCATCCCTCCACTCCATGTCGAAACGCCCGCGCCGGCAAGCCAAGCGCGCCACCAAGCTCTTCGTGCTCGACACCAACGTGCTGATGCACGACCCGACGTGCCTGTTTCGCTTCGAGGAGCACGACCTGTACCTGCCGATCGGGACGCTGGAAGAGCTCGACAACCACAAGAAGGGCCTCTCGGACGTGGCACGCAACGCGCGCCAGGCGAGCCGCTTCCTCGACGAGATCGTCTCGGCCACGGTGACCGACATCAAGGCCGGCCTGCCGATCCGCACCATGGACGGCAAGCCGACCGGCGGACGCCTGTTCTTGCAGACCGAGGCGATCGACGGCGGGCTGCCCGCGACGCTCGCCGCCGGCCGCACCGACAACCAGATCCTTTCGGTGGTGCGCCACCTGCAGAAGCGCGAGCCGCAGCGCAGCGTGATTCTGGTGTCCAAGGACATCAACATGCGCATCAAGGCGCGCGCTCTCGGGCTCGCCGCCGAGGACTACTTCAACGACAAGGTGCTGGAAGACACCGATCTGCTCTACACGGGCGTGCGCAGGCTGCCGAGCGACTTCTGGGACACGCACGGGCGCGACATGGAGTCCTGGAAAAAGGAGGGGCACACCTACTACCGCGTGCGCGGCCCGCTGGTGGGGGGCCTGCAGCTGAACGAGTTCGTGTACGACGAATCGGGCGAGCGGCCGCTGTACGCGCTGGTGAAAGAGAAGGCTGGCCGCGCCGCGGTGCTCGAGACACTGCGCGACTACACGCACGCCAAGAACGCGGTATGGGGCATCACCGCGCGCAACCGCGAGCAGAACTTCGCGTTGAACCTGCTCATGAACCCGGCGATCGACTTCGTGTCGCTGCTCGGGCAGGCGGGCACCGGCAAGACCCTGCTTGCGCTCGCCGCCGGCCTCACGCAGGCGCTGGACGACAAGCGCTATTCCGAGATCATCATGACCCGCGTCACCGTCCCGCTCGGCGAGGACATTGGCTTCCTGCCCGGCACGGAGGAGGAGAAGATGCAGCCCTGGATGGGCGCGCTGGAGGACAACCTCGACGTGCTGAACGCCTCGGAGGAGCCGGGCGGCGAGTGGGGGCGCGCGGCGACGCGCGACCTGGTGCGCTCGAGGATCAAGGTGAAGTCGCTCAACTTCATGCGCGGGCGCACCTTCATCAAGAAGTGGCTGATCATCGACGAGGCGCAGAACCTCACGCCCAAGCAGATGAAGACCCTGGTGACGCGTGCAGGCCCCGGCACCAAGGTGGTGCTGCTCGGAAACATCGCGCAGATCGACACGCCCTACCTCACCGAGGGCAGCTCGGGCCTCACCTACGTGGTCGACCGCATGAAGGGCTGGGCGCACGCCGGGCACGTCACGCTCGCGCGCGGCGAGCGCTCGCGCCTGGCCGACTACGCCGCCGAGGTGCTGTAACGGGGATTGTCCGCGTGAAGGTGCTGCGCGCGCTGCGCGGGGTTTTCCGCCTGGTGAAGTACGCGGCGGTGTTCGCACTCGGCGCACTCGTCGTGCTCGTGCTCGGCGACGTGCTCTACTCCAGCGGACTGCGCGACCTGCGCCCCTGGGAGACAACCGGGCTGGCAAGCGAATTCCACGCCGGCATGCCGGACGCGCCGCGCACGTTCGCCGAGTACATGGCGCTCGAAGACCGACTGTTCACGGAGGTGAAGGCGCTCGAGCGGCGCGATTACGACGCGCAGCTTGACGCCTCGCTCGGCCGCTACAACCCGGCGGGCAGCATTCTCGCCGCGCGCCTGCGCCGCGACTGGAACCGCAGCTACGTGCTCGAGGCGAAGCCGGCGCGTGCGGTCGCGCTGCTGGTGCACGGCCTGTCGGACTCGCCGTATTCGCTGCGCTCGGAGGCGCGCGCATTGCAGGCCGAAGGCGTCACCGTCTACGGTCTGCGCCTGCCCGGACACGGGACGATTCCGGCGGGCCTCGACCAGGTGCGCTGGCAGGACTGGATGGCCGCGGTCGAGATGGCGTTCAATGACATCCGCGCGCGCCATCCGTCGCTGCCGCTGTATTTCGTGGGCTACTCCTGCGGCGCCGCGCTCGGCCTCAAGTACGCCGCGGATGCGATCGAGCAGGGCCGCGACGAGCGCCTGCCGAAGCGCATGTTCCTCATCTCGCCCGCCGTCGGCGTCGCGCCGGTTGCGATGCTGGCCAACCTGCAGCGCCTGGTGACCGATCTCGGCATGGCGCCCAAATCGCGCTGGACCAACATCGATCTGGAGGTCGATCCGTTCAAGTACGGGTCCTTTGCCAAGAATGCGGGTGCGCAGATCTACTACCTGACCGACGCGCTCGCGGGCGAGCTCAGGACGCTGGAGCGCTCCGGGCTCTCAGCCCGCCTGCCGCCGGTCGTGAGCTTTCAGTCGGTGGTCGACGACACCGTGAACTCGGACGCCGTGGTGAACCGGCTGTACGGCGCGCTGCGCGGCGGGACGAGCGAGCTCGTGCTGTTCGACGTCAACCGCCTCGAGAGCCTGCGACCGTTCCTCGAATTCTCGCCTCAGCCGCTCCTGGACGCGACGCGCCGCGGCGCGCGCAGCGACTACCGCCTGACGCTGATCACCAACGCCAGTCCGGAGTCGAGTGACGTGGTCGAGCGGATCTGGGCCCCCGGCGCCCCGGCTCCGGAGACGCGCCCGCTGCCTTATGCGTGGCCGCAGGGCATCTACTCGCTGTCCCACGTCGCGCTGCCCTTCGCGCCGGACGACCCGATCTACGGCCTAGAAGCGCAGGGACCCGCCGGACCGTTGCGCACGCTCGGCAATCTCGAGCTGCGCGGCGAGCGCAACGTGATGGTGGTGCCGGCCGCCGAACGGCTGCGGCTGCGCTCCAACCCGTTCCATGCCTACCTGCTTGGGCGCATCACCGCGCGCGTCGACGAAGACCTGAAGCCGTAGCGAGCCGGGTTCAGCGCGGCTGCCAAGGGCGGCCGATCGCCAGCCAGACCGCGCGGTTGTTTCCCTCGCCCTGGCCGAAAGCCAGGAACATCGGCCCGATGAGCGTGTCGGCGCCGACATACAGCGACCCGGAATAGTAGGTGCCGTCCGGCGTGAGCGGATCGACGCTCTGCCGGATCCGGCCTGCCTCGAGCGAAGCGCCCGCGTACATGCGGTCGAGAATGCCGCCCAGCTGCAGCCCGAGCGGCGGGCGGACCACGCGCCGGTAGCCGAGCGAGCCGAAGGCGACGTCGAGCGCGCGAAAGCGGTCCCGGTCGTAGCCCGACAGCTTCTGGAAGCCGCCCAGCGTGAAGGCGTCGAAGAACGGCAGCTCGGCGTCGCCCAGGCTGCGGCCGATGAGCGCGTTGGCCGTGAAGGTGTTGTTATTCCAGGTCGCGGCGCCGGTCCAGTCGACTTGCAGGCGGTCGTAGGTCTGGTCGCTGCCGAGCGATTTGCGCGGGGCGAACAGGTCGACGCGCCCGCGCTGCCCCTCGTTCGGAAAGTTGTAGTCGTCGAGCTGGTCGAACTCCATGCGCGCGGTCCACGCGTTCAGGCGCACTTTCTCGCTCGGCAAGACGGGCGGCCCGATGTCCATGCTGGAATCCAGGCGCCCTCCGACGAACCCGATACGCGCCTCCCCCAGCGTGCCGATCTCCCGGCCCAGATCGAGGCCGAGCTGCGACGACTGCCTGCGGTACAGGGCGACCTTGTCGTCCCCGAGGAAGACGTTGCTCTGCATGCGGTACAGGGTCACGCGCGGCGCCGCGAACCACGGGCTGCCGGGCGCGAAGGGCTGGTAGAACTCGCTCAAGAAGCCCGCGATCTCGCCGACCTGCAGCTGGTTGATCCATTCCCCGCCGTTCGAGTTCATCCAGCGCCGGTCGGAGCGCCCGACGATCGTGAAGCCGGTATCGTGGCCGACGTTCGCGCTCAGGCTCAGCCCGAAGCGCAGGTAGTTCGGTCCCCAGGATTTCTCCTTCGGCTCGAACAGCGCGATCGTGCGATCGCCGTCGCGCAGCGTGTGCTCGCCCACGCTCTCGAAGTCGCCGGTCGCGTACACGCGCTGCACGTCGTCGTTGATCTGTCCGCGAGTTACGGTCGTTCCGGGCTTTACCTTGATCTCGTTCTCGACCGCCTGCGGATTGACGTGCTGCATCGGCGCGACGCGCACCTCGTCGATGCGATAGGACTTCTGCGCCACCGCGCGCCGCTCGCGCAGCTCCGCGCTATATTGCGCGGGCGGCAGGCTGAAACGGCGCAACTCGGCCTCGTGCGCGAGCGCCGCCTTCTCGCCGATCGCGATCGCGTCGGCCGCGCGGTCGAAGCTGCCGGCGCCGATGTCGCCGAGCTCGGGCGAGATCAGGACGTCGCCGGGCCTCAACTGCGCGAGCGATGCGCGCACGTTCTGCTCAGTGAGGATGTTGATCATCTGCTCGCTCACCGAGAAGATCGAGGTGATCTCGGAGGCCTTGAGCAGCGGCGTGCCCAGGTTCACGGCGATCACCACGTCGGCGCACATCTTGCGCACCAACTCCACCGGCAGGTTCTCGACCAGGCCGCCGTCGACCAGCATATGACCGTCGATCTCGACCGGCGCCATCACACCCGGCACCGACATCGTGGCGCGCATCGCCTTGGCGAGCGAGCCCTTGTCGAGCACGTACGGTGTTCCCGTTGCGATGTCGGTCGCCACCGCCTTGAACGGGAACGGCAGCTGCGAGAAGTCGCTCGCGTCCTCGCCGCGGTAGGCGAGGTCGGCGAATTCGCGCTCGATATTCTGGCCGTACAGCACGCCCTGCGGGAACTGCACCGTGCCGTCGCGGAAGCCGACCTCGGGACGCGCCAGGTAGCCGGTTTCCTCCCGCTTGCGGCGCTCGGTCATCAGGCGGCGGTCCGGGCGATCCTGGAACACCATTTTCCAGTCGATCGCCTTGACCTTCGACTCCATCTCGCTCACCGGCGCGCCGGTGGCGTAGACGGCGCCGACGATGCCGCCCATGCTGGTGCCGGCGATGCAGTCGACCGGCACGCGCAGATCGCGCAGCACCTTGAGCACGCCGATGTGGGCGAGCCCGCGCGCGCCGCCGCCGGAGAGCACCAGCCCGATGCGCGGTCGTTCCGCGGCAGCTACGCAGGAAATGGACAGTAACGCGAAGCAGGCCAGCTTGGCCCAACGACGCGCCCGCCGCCGCCCGCCCATCGGATCGCCTAGCTCACCACCTGCGCGCCGACGATGAGTACGACAGCTTGAGGTTCGTGCCGTCGTCGAAGAAGAGAGTCACGAATCTGCGCCCGGACATGTGGTCTCCTGGGTCAGTTTGTCGACATCCTGCGATACGCGCGCACGCAGTCCTCGCTACCGTCCGCGGGCATTGCGCCGCCTAGAAATGCATCGTACAGATAGGTCGGCACGAAGTAAAAGGTGCGCACCGCGGCGCGCGGAATTCCCGCCACGTCGACGCCGACCTCGGGCTTCTCGAGCGTGCCGTCGATGCCGACCGGCACCAGCGGGCTCACCAGGTGCGGCGTCTTCGGTTTTGGCGCCATGAACCCCTTCAGGCGGTGATCGCGCAGATCCACCTTGAGCTCGCCCGCGGCGCGCGTCGACGTGCTGTCCAGCATCAGCGCCTCGCTCCTGGCGACGCCGCCTGAGACGTTGAAGGCCGCCACGGCGCAGTTGATGCGCGCCCCCTGCTGCTTGTCGAGCACGGTGCCGAGTGCGCGCATCAACCCTCCGCCCCAGACGTCCAGCGCACGCGAGCTGTAGTCGGTCGGGAACACCGCAAAATCCGCCCTGCCCTCGATGTTGGAGGCGAGCGCCTCCAGCGGCCCGTGCGCCGCGAGCGCGACATTCATGCTCAGGCTGCCTTCGGCCCTGCGCGCCGGGCCGGTATCCTTGAACAGCGCACCGTACTGAAACCGGTCGAGATCGCCGTCCAGGCGGTAGCGCGGATCGTCGCTCGACAGATCCGCGTCCAGCTCGAGCGAGAGCTTGCCTTTCGGCGAATCGAGCTTGAGCGGCGCCACGCGCAGCCGCCCCTGCTCGAGCATTGCGATCACCTCGCCGCGCCCGAGCTCGGCGGCCCCCGCGCTGACGCGCTCGGCGCCGAGCGCGAAGCGGCCGTCGACCTCGCGCAGCGCGCGGCGCAGCGCAACGACCTGTGCCTCGGCGCGCTTGAGCTGCTCTGCCACCTTGGCTTCCATAGTCCCGGCCGAGCCCGCGGAAGCTCGCCCGGTTACTTCCGTGCCCTGCTGCAGGCCGAAGTCCTGTAGCCGCAGCAACGGGGACGCGAGCGCGACGTCGACCCTGCGGCGGCCGTTCACGCGCGCTTCGGCGACATTCCCGTTCAGGCGGCTCTCGCCGAGCGCGAACGCGATCTCGGCAGAGCGTCGTGCTTCGCCCAGCCCCTGCAGCGACGCTTCGAGCGACACGGGCCCGACCGACGGAAGACTGCGTGCGAGCAATGCGTCGAAGGCGTCCAGACGCGGCGCGTCGAGCTTGACGCGCAGCGGCGCGTCGCGTTGCCACGCCGCGCTCACCGCGACCTCGCCGAGGCGGCCGGAGACGTCGAACTCGCCGCCCGCGGCGGGCAGCAGCGTTGCGAGCGGCGCCGCGCCCGCCCGCAAGTCGAACGGCGATCCGACGAAAGTGCCCGTCGCGCTCAAGGTCGTGCGCGCGTCCGGCGTGGCCACCAGGCGCGCCTGGGCGATCGACGCTTCCAGCGGCGTAGCCCCGAATTGCATCACGACGCGCCCGTCGCGCGCTTCGAGCGTGAGCTTGGCGTCCGCCGCCCATTCGGCAAGCGTTGCGCCGCGCGCCGAGACTTCGAGCGTCGTGCGGCCGACCGTGGCGCCGAACTGCGGCAGCACGACGCGCGCCGCCGCGATCTGGAGGTCGGTGTCGGGCAGCCGCGTCCCGCGCGGCAGCAGCTCGCGCGTCCAGAGCTCCGCGCCTCCCTTCGGTTGCCCCTGCGTCAGCTCGGCGAGATCGAGCAGCTCGAATTCGGCGCGCAGCAGGATCGGCGCTCCGGCCGGAGGCCGCGAAGCCTCGAAGCGGCCGCGCGTACGGCCCAGCGCGCCCGTGCCGTTCACCCGCAGCGTTCCGTCCCTGTGCCACTCGGCGCGCGCGGTCGCGAGCTCGAGCGGCGGAAGGCGGCCTCCCGCGAAGGGCAGCCGCAGGCTCGCGTCGCGCAGCTCGAGGGTGCCGCGCGCCGACTGCGCGAGCGCCGCCGGCGCCGCCCGTGCGACGAGTTTCGCGCTGACCTCTCCGATCGAACCCGCAGCGCCCGCCTCCCTGGGAAGCCCGAGCGCCCTCGCCCGTGCCTCGAGCACGATCGCCGGGTCCTCTGCGCGCATGTCGGCTTCGAGCGTTCCGTCCAGCGGGGATTTTCCATAGCGCGCCGTGAGCTTTGCACGTAGCACTCCATCCTTCCATCCGCCCTCCGCACCAACGCCCTGCAGCGCGACCGGCGCGGCATCGAGCCGGGCGAGCCGCACGGTGAGCGCGCCGTCGCTCGCGCGCACCGCTTCCATGACCTTGCGGATCAGCCTGCCCGGCTGCAGGCGCGGTCGGTCGAGCGAAGCATCGAGCCAGCGCTGCAGCGCGACGGCGTTCAGCGCGTCCGCCTGCAGCGCTATGCCCGCGCGCGGGCGCGCGCCGCTGCGCTCGAGCGTCAGCTGCCCGGTGAACGCGGCGGGCCCGAGGCGCGCTTCGTCGAGACGCAGGTCGAGGTGCGCGGCGTCCGCAGCGAGCTGCGCGCGCGCGTGCAGCGGACCAAAGCTCTTGAACGGCGCGTCGAGGAGGCGCATGAGCGGCAGGAGCTCGCCCGCCTCCAGCGCCAGCTGCGCGCGTATCGACGCAGGCGACAGGGTGGCCTCGAGCGTGCCGCTCAACCGCGCGCCCGCCAGCTCCGCAGAGAGCTCGAACGGCGCCGCGCCGGCGTCGCCGAGCGCGGCCCACGGCGGCCCGCGCAGCTCGGCGCGCCACGGTGCGCCGTTCACGTTGCCGGAGGCCGCCACGCGCAATGGCCGCGCCGCGAGCAGGCTCGCCTCGAGCGAATCGATGCTCGCCAGCGGTTCGCCGGTGCAGGAAGCGTTCGCCACCACGCTCACGCGCCGTGCGCGCAGCCGCTCGATGCCTGCGAAACGCCAGCCCGCGCCGCTCCGCGCGCCGCGCTGCGCATCGCCGCCTTCGACCGGCGTCGTGCAAAGCCGCACGTCTTCGAGATCGAGAGCCGAGATCTCGATCCGCCGAGCGAGCAGCGCCCGGAGATCCAGCCGCAGACGCCCCTCGTGTGCGCGCGCGCTCCAGCGCACCGCGCCTGCGGCCCCCGCGAGCCGCAGACCTTCGACCTCCACGCCGGGATGCATGCCCGTGAGCAGATACACGGGTCCGTCGACGTGCGCCTCGCCGCCGAGCGCGCGCGTCAGCGCCGCGGCCACGCGCCCGCGCAAGCCGTCGAGCCGGATCGAGCGCTCGACGGTGAGCAGCGTCGCGGCGAGGCCGAGCGCGAGCGCGACGAGCAGCCCGAGGCCGGCGAGCAGACGGTGTCGGTGCGGTTTCGTCATCCTGACAGGAACTGTAAGTCAAACGGCCGCGCGGGTATAATCCGCCCCGCGCCGGAATCGCCGGTGCACATCGACTTAAGCATCCCCTCCTTTACCCGAATCGGAGTATCAAGATGAAGAAACTGTTAGCGCTCCTGTCGCTGTTCGCTGCATTCGCGGTCGCCGCGCCGGTGTTCGCGCAGAGCCAGAGCTCGGCCGACACCAACATGCAGATTTTGCGCGACAAGATCAAGGCCGATAAGAAGGCGTTGGTCGCGGCGAACATGGACCTGACCGACGCCGAGGCGAAGACCTTCTGGCCGCTGTACGACAGCTACCAGAAGGAGCTCGACGTTCTGAACAAGCGCACCATCGACGTCATCGTCGACTATGCCAAGGCCTGGAACGACAAGAAGCTGACCGACCAGCTTGCCAGCAAGCTGATCAAGGAAAGCATCGCGATCGACCAGGCGGAGGCCGCCATGCGCAAGCGCGAGGCCGCCAAGCTGCTCAAGGCCCTGCCGCCCAAGAAAGCGGCGCGCTACCTGCAGATCGAGTCGAAGATCCGCGCCATCGTCAAGTACGAGCTCGCGAGCCAGATTCCGCTGGTGGAGTAAGGCTGCGGACGGGCTCTGCGGCCCGTCCTACTTGCAGTTTCCCGTGCAGCGGATCACCCGCTCTGCGCAGGTGACGCGCCCGAAATCGCGCGCCAGCTCCGGCTGCTTGTCGCCGCCGGACTGGCGCACGGTCGCGTTATTGCACTGGCGCTCGGCGGTGACGTAGCGCGTCGCGCCGAGCCACTGCACGTTGGTGCAGCCCGGCTCGCCCGCGCCGAAGCGCACCCCGAGCTCGTAGGTCGCGCACAGCAGGCCGCGGTGCGCGACGTCCGCCGACACGCTCCAGGTTCCGTCGGAATCGAGCCAGCCGCGGGTATCCCCGAACAGGAAGTCGAGCCGCGCGGGCCCCGCGGCTCCCGCCTGCGCCGCGGGATAGGCAGGCGCCTGCACGCTGCGCGTGTTTCTGTCCTCGGCGTACGCGGGCCGTACGGCAAGCAGGGCGGCGAGCGCCAGTAGCGGCAGCCATCTCATTTCAGTCGAAACTGTACCTGAAGCGCAGTCCGACGTCGCTCTGCTGTCCGGTCGACGCGCTCAGCGACCACAGGCGCGAGAGCTCGAAGTCGAGCCGCAGCACGCTCGCGGTCCCGCCCAGGCCCTGCTCGAACAGGACCATCGCGCGATCGCTCACGCGCTTGCCGACCGTGACGAAGCGGCCGCCGAGGTCGCCGCCCCCGCCGACCGAGATCGAGTCGACGCCCAGGGTCTGCGCGAGCGAGCGCTCGGCGCCGCCCGGACCGCGGCCGAGGAGCGCGCCGGCGGCAGTCTGCAGCACCGACAGGTCCGCGCCCGAGCCGCCGCCCGGCGCTCGCCCCAGCACGAGCCAGGATAGCGCTTCGCCCTCGGGCACTTGCGGCTCGGAGACGATGCGCACGACCGGATTCTGCAGCGTGCCGGTCACCGCGACGCCGGCCTCGACTTCCTGGTTGCGCCGCATCGCCAGGATGTCGAGCGAGGGCTTGTTCGGCGGGCCATCGAAGATCAGCTGGCCGCGCTCGATCGCGAGGCGCGTGCTGTAGGCCGTCACGGTGCCGCGCACGGCGCGGACGGTGCCCTCGGCGATCAGCACGCCGGCCTCGTTGGTATGCACGTGCACCTTGCCGGCGAGGCCTGCCTCCAGGCCGCGCCC
This sequence comes from Burkholderiales bacterium, assembly GCA_035624675.1. GTDB lineage: Bacteria > Pseudomonadota > Gammaproteobacteria > Burkholderiales > SG8-39 > DAHVFK01. The sequence goes on along the minus strand of DASPRB010000259.1, from coordinate 6,344 downwards.
CCGGATGCGCAGCTCGCGGCCGAGGTCGAGCTCCAGGTCGACATCGACCGGGGAAGGGTTCTCCTTGCGGCCGATGCGCTGCTCCCTGCGCTCGGCGGGCGCGCGGCCGGCGACCACGACATCCTCGCCCAGGCGCGGCAGCGCGCTCGTGTCGAAGGAGAAGAAGCCGCTGTCCGCGCGCAGCGACCCCGAGAAGGACAGCCGGCGCCCGGCCATGCCGGCGGCGCCCTGTCCGCTCAGCACCAGGCGCTGATCGGGGCGCTCGAGCAGCGCGAGCCTGTCGGCGCGCCAGGTAATCGACGCGTGCCGTGATTCGCCGCGCGCGAGCGTGCCCTGCGCCGTGAAGCTGCCGCCGCCGGCGGAGGCAATCGTCAGCTCGGTGAGCTGCACGCGATCGCCGTCCAGCCGCGCCCGCAGGTGGCCATCGGTGAGATAGACGCCGTCCGGCGGCCGCGCGTAGCTCAGGCCGTCTCCTTCGATGTTTCCAGACCAGGCCGGTTGCGCCAGCGTGCCGCGCGCCTCGAGCGTGGCGACGAGCTTGCCGCCCACGCGCGCCGAGCGGTCGATCAGCGCGGCGAACGGCGCGAGCGAGGCAAGCTGCGCATCGAGGCGCGCATCGAGACGCGAGTTCGCCGCGTAGGGAAACGGCGCGGCGCCGCTCCCCGGCTCGAGGCGAAACGCGGCCTCGCCGCGGCCGACGCGGGCGGCGAAGCTTCCTCGCGCCTCGAGCCGGCCCTGGTCGAGCTTGCCTTCGAGCTCGAGCGCACCCAGGCCGAGCTCGAGCGGCGGCGCGGTCCCGATCCGGAGGTCGCCGCCTTCGCGCCACAGGCTGAAGCTGCCGTTCATCTGCGGCGCCGCAGTGACCGACCACCGTGCGCCGAGCGTGAGCGCGCCCTCGAGCGGCGCGGCGGACCCCGCGAGCCGCAGCAGCGGCACGACGGCGACGCCGCTCAGCTCTCCCGAGCTGGCGAGGCGGCCGTCCTGCCAGAGCAGTTCCGCCACGCGCACGCGCCCCTGCTCGAAGCGCGCGGCGAGCGAGCGCAGCTCGATGCGTCCGGGCGCGACGCTAAGCGTCGCCTGCTGCTCGAGCTCGAAGGGCAGCGCGCCGCGGTTGCGCGCCGAGACGAGCGTGCCGCGCCAGTCGGTCGCAGCGCGCAGCGCTCCTTCCAGCCTGGCGGCGAAGTCGAGCGCTTTGCCCTGTGCCGCAATCTCGATCGCGTGCCGCGCGCGCGTGCCATCGATGCGCACGCGCACATGATCGGCGCGCAACCCGCGTGCGCTGACCCCGTCGGCATCGGCCGTTAGCGAAGCGGCAGGATTGCGCCAGCCGCCGTACAGCTGGCCGTCGACCGAAGCGCGGCCGCTCAGGCCGGGAAACAATGCGGCGAGGTCGGGGGCATCGATGCGCAGCTTCAAACGATCGCCCGGCCGCCCGAACGCGCCGTCGGCATCGATCGCCGCGCCCGAGTAGCGCAGCGCGAGCGAGCTCTCGGGGATGCGCTCGCCGGCGAGCAGCACGCGCCCCCGCCCCGAGAGCGCGCGACCGGCGAGCTCCGAGGGCGCCAGGCTGAACTCCAGCCGCAGGCGCCGCTCGCCCCCGAGCTCGGCCGCGAGCGCGGCCTCGCCCGCGAGCGCGCTCGCCGGCAGATCGCCGAGCCGCGACAGGTCCACGTGCGCGAAGCGCAGCCGTGCGCCGAGTGCGAGCGAGGCGTCCAGGGTCACGTTGCCCGCGACGCTGCCCGCTGCTCCGAAATCCGCGGCGAGCGGGCCGGTGAGCGTGTCGCCGCGCCGCTCGAGCGTGGCGGTGAGCGCGAGTCGCGTGCGCGGCAGCGCGGCGTCGAAGGCGTGCAGGTCGACCTCGCGCGCGCGCAGCGCGAGCGATTGCGGCGGCAGGCCCTCGAACGGGCGCAGCGCCGCGCGCGCCTCGGCCACCGCGCCCTGCGCGCGCGCCTCGAGCCGCAGGCCCAGTTGGTGCAAGTCGCCCGAGATGCCGAGCTCGGCGGCGAAGGGCACGCCGGCGTACGCACCGGCGAGCCTGAGGTCGCCGCTGGCGGCGAACGGGGGCGCCGCGCCGAGCGCGGCGCGTCCCTCGAGCGTGACGCCGTGCAGCTCGAGGCGCAGGCGCTCGATGCTGTGGCGGCCGCGGCCGTAGGCATACGCGAGCCGCAGGTCGTGCAGCATGAAGGCCTGTGCGCCGCGCACGACGCGCAGCGTACCGACGTGCAGGCGGGCGACATGCAGGCGCAGCGGCAGCGCGAGCGAGTCCGGGAGCGCGGCGGCGCCCGCGCCTTCGGGCAGCGCCAGTTCGAGCTCGCTGCACTCGAGGCGCGCGAAGTCCGGCCGCAGCAGCACGAGCGAGAGCGGCGAGACGCGCAGGCGGACCGCGCGCGCCTCGATGCGCGCCGCGTCCTCGGCCCAGCGCAGGCGTTCGATCGTCAGGCCGCCGCCGAGGGTGCCCTGCGGCTGCTCGATCGAGAACCTTCCGCCGCTCGCCTCGACCGCGCGCGCCAGCGCCCAGGCGAGCCCCTGCTGCGTGCCGAGCAGCCACGCGCCGGCGCCCGCGAGCGCCGCGAGAGCGGCGAGCAGGAGCGCGAGCAGCAGGCGCAGGGCGCGGCGCGGCATCAGAAGCTGAAACCCGCTGAAAAATGCAGGCGCAGCGAGTGCGCCTGCTGGCCGTAGGCGAGGTCGATGCGGAACGGCCCGATCGGCGAGCGCCAGCGCGCGCCCAGACCGTAGCCGACCTTGAAGTCGCGCGCGCTGAAATCGTCGAAGGCGTCGCCCGCGTCGACGAAGGCGGCCGCGCCCCAATCGGGAGTCAGCCAGCGGATGTACTCGGCGCTGCCCACGGCCAGGTAGCGACCGCCGACGATCGCGCCCGCCTCGGGGACGCCGATCGACTCGTAGGCGTAGCCGCGCACCGTCTGGTCGCCGCCGGTGCGGAACACGTACGCGGACGGGATTCCCTCGCGCGTCGACGCGCGCACATAGCCCGCCTGCGCGCGGAACTGCAGGTCGTCGCGCCGCCCGGCCGGGACGAAGAAGTTCATCGTACCGAGGGCGCGCTGGAAATTCTGCGTGGCGAGCCCGGGGAGCGCGCTGCCGAGCTCGATCGAGCCGAGATAGCCGCGCGTCGGATCGATGAAGTCGTCCGTATCGCGCAGGGTCTTGCGCCATCCGAGGTACACCGCGTAGCGGTTGTCGTCGGGCAGCCCCGCGATCTCGCGCTGCTCGACGCGCCACTCCAGGCCGATACGCGACGGGTTGCGCTCGAGGCCCCAGTTGTAGGCGTAGCCGAGGCGCGTGCCGAGCGTCTTCTCGTTCTGGATGTCGTTGCGCTCGAGGCTCGCGCCGTAGCTGTCCCAGGTGGCGTTCGCCCGCGGCGGCCCGTCGAGCACGCCTTCGAGCTTCTGCGTCTTGCTGTCGGCGCGCAGGGTGCTGCGCAGGCGCCAGGGCTGCGAGAACAGCCGCAGATTGCTGTTGCTGTAGTTCAGATTGCCGCGTACGCCAACGTCGGTGCTGTAGCCGATCCCGCCGCTGACGCGCTGGCTGCGGCCCTCGATCACGCGCACGCGCAGCGGCGCGGCCGCGGCCCGTGCGGGATCGGGATCGATCTCGACCGAGGCGCCCACGAAGTAGCCGCTCTCGACGAGCCGGCGCTCATACGTGGATACCCGCTCCCTGCTCCAGGCCTCGCCGGCGCGCAGCGGGTTGAAGCGCTCGACGATCTGCGCGGGGATGCGGCGCGTGCCCGAGACCTCGACCGCGCCGATGTAGAACGGCGGACCCGATTCGAACTGCACGCTCAGGCGAGCGCTGCGCGTCTCAGGGTCGATGTGCGCTTCGCTCGCGGCGATCGAGGCGCCCGCGTAGCGCTCCGCGGCGAGCGTGGCGAGCGCACGCTGCTTGGCGGCCTGCCACGCGGCCTGCGTGAAGCGGGCGCCTACCCGCAGGTCGAAGGCGCTGCGCACCGCGCGTCGACGCGCCTCGTCCCAGGGATCGGCTGCGGCGACAGGACCGCTGAAGCGCACGGCGACCGTGCCGACCCGCGTCGGCTCGCCCGGCTCGACCTTGATGCGCGCGACCAGGCCGGCGCTCGTGACCTCCACGGTCGTCTCGACGCGCGGCGAGAACCAGCCTTCGGCGTTCAGCGCCTGCTCGATCTCCGGGCGCGCCTCCTCCACCAGCCGGCGCAGCAGCGGCTCGGTCATCGCGGCGTCGTCCTGCCAGCGCGCGAGGGCGAGGCCGCGCTCGAGCGTACGCCGCACCTCATCGGGCGCCTCGATGACCAGCCGGTAGCCAGGCTTCACCGCTGGCCGCGCCGCCTCGCCGGGCGCCGGAGGACCGCCTGCGCCTTCCTCCGCGCGCGCGGCGCCGGCGAGCGCGAGCAGCGCCAGGCCGGCGATCAGCGCCTGCAGTGCCGCAGTTCGAACGCGCCGCTCAGAACGTTCCCGGCGACGCGAAATTCTCGAAGCGAGTGAACTGGCCAAGGAACGTCAGCTCTACTTTGCCGATCGGGCCGTTCCTCTGCTTGCCGATGATCACCTCCGCGCGCCCCTTGGCTTCGGGCTTGTCCGGAAAGTACACCTCGTCGCGGTAGATGAACAGGATCACGTCGGCAGCCTGCTCGATGGCGCCCGACTCCCTCAGGTCCGACATCATCGGGCGCCGATCGTTCCGCTGCTCGACGGCGCGCGAGAGCTGCGACAGCGCGATGACGGGGACCTTGAGCTCCTTGGCGAGCGCCTTGAGCGAGCGCGACATCTCGGAGATCTCGGTCGCCCGGTTCTCGCTGGAGCGAGAATTCGCCGAGGACATGAGTTGCAGGTAGTCGACCACCACCAGGCCGAGCTTGCCGCCGAACTGGCGCCACAGGCGCCGCGCGCGGGTACGGATCTCGAGCGAATTCAGTGCCGCCGTCTCGTCGATGAAGATCGGCGCGTCGTGCAGCCGGCCCATGGCCTCGGACAGGTCGTGCCACTCCTGGTCCGACAGGCGGCCGGTGCGCATCTTGTGCTGGTCGACGTGCGCGATCGAGCCGAGCATGCGCGTGGCGAGCTGCGTGCCGCTCATCTCCATGCTGAACACGGCCACCGGCAGCATGCTGTGCAGCGCGACGTGCTCGGCGATGTTGAGCGCGAGCGCGGTCTTGCCCATCGACGGCCGGCCCGCGACGATGATCAGGTCGCCCGGCTGCAGCCCGGCGGTCTTGGAGTCCAAATCGTGAAAGCCGGTCGGCACGCCCGTGACGTCCGACGGGTTGTCGCGGTGGTACAGATGGTCGATGCGCTCGAGGACGCGGGCGAGCACCGGCTTGATCTCCTCCAGCCCGACGGTGTGGCGCGCGCCCGCCTCGCCGATCTCGAGGATGCGCGTCTCGGCCTCGTCGAGCAGCTGCGCGACCTCCTTGCCGCCGGGGTTGAGCGCGTTCTCGGCGATGTCGGTGGCGACCTGCGCAAGCTGGCGCTGCACCGCGCGCTCGCGCACCAGCTCCGCGTAGCGCCGGATGTTCAGCGCGCTCGGCGTGTTCTGGGCGAGCGCGCCGAGGTAGGCCGGCCCGCCGGTCTTGTCCTTGTCCTCGCTCGCCTCGATCGATTCCGACACGGTGACGACGTCGGCCGGCTTGCCCGCTTCGACCAGCTTCGCTACGTGCCGGTAGATGCGGCGGTGGTCGTCGCGATAGAAATCGTCGGCGGACACCAGGTCCGCGATCCGGTCGAAAGCCTGGTTGTCGAGCAGCAGGCCACCGAGCAGCGACTGCTCGGCCTCCACCGAGTGCGGCGGGACCTTGAGCGCGAGCAGCTGCGGATCGGCCTCGCCGCGCGCGGCCGGACTGGCGGGAACGTTCTGTGGGCGAGCCATGGATCGATGCGGAGGCGGGCTCCGCATCATAACCGCATCAGGCTTCGCCGAGCACCGAGACGGTAATCGTCGCGACGACGTCGCTGTGCAGCGCGATCTGTATGGGGTAATCGCCGACCTGCTTGAGCGGGCCCTGCGGCATGCGCACCTGGGAGCGCTCGATCTCGACGCCCTGCTTCTCCAGCGCCTCGACGATGTCGTAGTTGCCGACCGAGCCGAATAGCCGCCCGTCGACGCCCGCCTTCTGGGTGATCTGCACCATCAGGCCCTCGAGCTTCGCCGCACGCTCCTGCGCCTTGGCGAGCGAATCGGCCTGCGCCTTTTCCAGCTCGGCGCGCCGCGCCTCGAACGCCTTGAGGTTGTCCGGCGTCGCGCGCTTGGCCTTGCCTTGCGGAATCAGGAAGTTGCGCGCGAACCCGTCGCGCACCTTGACCACGTCGCCAAGGTTGCCGAGGTTGACGACCTTCTCCATGAGGATGACTTGC
>DASPRB010000083.1:0-8179 GCA_035624675.1 Burkholderiales bacterium | reverse complement strand
GGAAAGATACACCGGAATCGCGCCCGGCGCCCTCAGCCGGCGGCGCGCTTGCGCCCCGCCTTCAGGTGACCGAGCAGCGCATCCAGCCCGAGCAGGTAGGAGTTGACGCCGAAGCCGGCCACCATGCCGACCGCGGTCTCGGCGAGGATCGAGTGGATGCCGCGCTTCTCGACGTTGGTCATGTGCACCTCGACGTACGGGAAGGGCACGGCGCGCAGGCAGTCGCGCAGCGCGTAGCCGGCGAACAGGAACGCCGCCGGGTTCATCACCAGCCCGTCGAGCTTCGCGTCCACGGCCTGGTACAGGCGCTCGATCGCTGCCGCTTCGCTGTGCGTGTAGAAGATGTCGAGCCGGTACTTGTTCGCCTTGGCGTGCGCTTGCAGCATGGCGTCGAGCTGGGCGGCGGTCGTCCTGCCGTACAGCTCGGGCTGGCGCTTGCCGAGGTAGCTCATGTTGGGGCCCTGGATCAACAGAATGTCTGGCATGGGTCGCCTTTCTGGTGGGGTCGGATATCATAGCCCCGACCCACCGCAGGCGAGGCGTAGCGACATGAGCGAGGCGGCGTATCCCTGGCTGCGCTTCTACGGCGACGTCCCGGCGACGCTCGCGTACCCGGACGCGACGCTGTACGAGGCGCTGGCCGCGACCGCGGGGCGCGTTCCGGAGGCGCTGGCCTGGGACTTCTTCGGCACGACCTCGACCTACCGGCGGCTGATCGCCGACATCGATCGCTGCGCCGCGATGCTGAGCGCGCTCGGGCTGCGGCGCGGCGAACGGTTGCTCGTCTCGATGCCTACCTCGCCGCAGGGCGTCATCGCCTTCTACGCCGCCAACAAGCTCGGCGCGGTGCCGGCGTTCATCCACCCGCTGTCGACCTCGCCCGAGATCGCGCACTATCTCGACGCGAGCGGCGCGCGCATCGCCCTCGCGCTGGATGCGTTCTACGTCACCCTCACGGCGGCGCGACCGAAACGTCCGCTGGAGCGGATCCTGCTCGCGCGCATCGGGGATTACCTGTCCCCGCTCAAGCGCCTGGGCCTCTGGCTCGCCAAGGGCCGCAAGATCGCGAGCGTGCCCGCCGAACCGCGCGTGCACTGGTGGTCCGACGAGATGGACGGCCGCCACGCCGGCACCGTGCCGGCGGTGGGCGCAGCGCAGGATCCGGCCGCGATCCTGTTCTCCGGCGGCACCACGGGCTCGCCCAAGGGCATCGTGCTCTCCAACCGCAACTTCATCGCCGAGGGGATGCAGGCCGCCGCCTGGGGCGGGCTGGTTCAGGGCGACTCGATTCTCGCCACCTTGCCGATCTTCCACGGCTTCGGGCTGGGGGTGTGCGTGAATGCGGCGCTCATGGCGGGCGGAAAGACCATTCTCGTGCCGACGTTCGAGCCGGCTGCCACCGCGAAGCTGCTGCGCGATAAGCGCCCGAGCGTGCTGGTCGGCGTGCCGACGCTGTTTCACGCGCTCGCCTCCGATCCGTCGCTCGCGCAATCCGACCTGTCCTCCCTCAAGGCCTGCTTCTGCGGCGCCGACACGCTGCCGCGGCCGGTGAAGGAGCGCTTTGAGAAGCTGGTCGCCGAGCGCGGCGGGCACGTCCGGCTGCTGGAAGGCTACGGGCTCACCGAGGCGGTTTCCGCGATCATGGCGATGCCCAGGGGCGAGTACCGCGAGGGCTCGATGGGGGTACCGCTGCCTGACATGGCGGCGATGCTGTGCGTACCCGGCACCACCGAGGAGGCGCCGGCGGGCGAGGAGGGCGAGCTGTGCATCGCGGGGCCGGCCGTGATGACCGGCTATCTCGACGATCCGGAGGCCACTGCGCAGGCGCTGCGCGTGCACGCCGACGGGCGCACCTGGCTGCACACCGGCGACCTCGCGCGGCGCGACGCCGACGGCTTCTTCTACTTCGTGCTGCGCCTGAAGCGGATCATCAAGTCCTCCGGCTTCAACGTGTACCCGTCGCAGGTGGAAGAAGTGCTGTACCGCCACCCGGCGGTGGCGGAGACCTGCGTGGTCGGCGTCCCCGACCCCGCGCAGATCGAGCGCGTCAAGGCGTTCGTGGTGCTCAAGGACCCGGCCGCGGCGAGCGAGGCGATGAAGGAGGCGCTGATCGCGCACTGCCGGACGCAGCTCATCAAGTGGTCGTGCCCGCGCGAGATCGAGTTCAGGCGCCAGCTGCCCAAGACGCGCATCGGCAAGGTGGACTTCCGCGCGCTCGCCGCGGAGTCGGCGGCATGAACGGCGGCGAGCGGCTCGCCGCGGTGCTCGCGGTGCATGGCGTGCGGTCCCTCTTCACGCTGTGCGGCGGGCACATCTCGCCGCTCCTGGTCGCGGCCAAGGCGCGCGGCCTGCGCGTGGTCGACGTGCGCGACGAGGCGAGCGCGGTGTTCGCCGCCGACGCGACCGCGCGCCTGACGGGAGTGCCCGGGGTGGCAGCGGTCACCGCCGGCCCGGGCGTCACGAACGCGATCACCGCGCTCAAGAACGCGCAGCTCGCGCAGTCGCCGCTCGTGCTGATCGGCGGCGCGGCGCCGACCGCGCTGCAGGGCCGCGGCGCGCTGCAGGACATCGACCAGCAGGCCCTGGTGGCGCCGCACGTCAAGTTCCTGCGCCGGGTGCGCCGCGTCGCCGACCTCGGCCCGGCGCTTAGCGAAGCGTTCGCCGCGGCGCGCGACGGCGTCCCCGGCCCGGCGTTCGTCGAGTGCCCGGTCGACCTGCTGTACGACGAAGCGTCGATCCGCCAGTGGTACGCGGAAGCGGGCGGGCGCGGCAAGGGGCTTTCCGACCGGCTGCTGCGCTGGGTGCTCGAGCGCCATACGAGGCGGCTGTTCGCCGGCGCGCAGCGGCCGTTCGTCGCGCGCGCGGGCGAAAGCGGCGTGCCGCGCGCACCGGACGGTGCGGTCGCGCGCGCCGCGCGAGCGCTCGCCCGGGCGGAGAGGCCGCTTTGCGTCGTGGGCAGCCAGGCGCTCGCGCAGGCGACGAACGCCGCGCGCCTCGCGGACGCGCTCGAGCGGCTCGGCGTGCCGGTGTATCTCTCCGGCATGGCGCGCGGCCTGCTCGGCCGCGAGCATCCCTTGCACATGCGCCACGCGCGCCGCGACGCCCTGCGCCAGAGCGACTGCGTGCTGCTCGCCGGCGTGGCCTGCGATTTCCGGCTGGATTACGGCCGCCACGTGCGCCGCGCCGCGAAGCTCGTCGCGGCGAACCGCAGCGCGCGCGATGCGCGCTTGAACCGCACGCCCTCGATCGCGGCGATCGGCGACGCGGGCGAATTCATCGAGCGCCTGGCCGAGAAGCTCGGCGAGCGCGCGCAGCGCACCGAGTGGGTTTCCGAGCTGCGCGCGCGCGACGAGGAGCGCGAGGCGGACATCGACGCGCGTGCGGCGCGCGAGGGCGAGCACGTGAATCCGGTCGCGCTGTTCCGCGCGCTGGACGCGATCGCCGCCGACGATGCGCTGTTCGTCGCCGACGGCGGCGATTTCGTCGCCACCGCGTCCTACATCCTGCGCCCGCGGAGCCCGCTGTCGTGGCTGGACCCGGGCGTGTTCGGCACGCTCGGCGTGGGCGCTGGCTTCGCGCTCGGCGCCGCGCTCGCGCGCCCGTCGGCCGAGGTGTGGCTCGTGTGGGGCGACGGCGCGAGCGGCTTCGGCCTGGCGGAATTCGACAGCTTCGTGCGCCACCGCATTCCCGTCATCGCGGTGGTCGGCAACGACGCCAGCTGGGCGCAGATCGCGCGCGACCAGGAGAGGCTGCTCGGCGACGACGTCGGCACGGCGCTCGCGCGCACCGCCTACCACGAAGTGGCGCGCGGCTTCGGCGCCGAGGGCTTCGAGGTGAAGCATCTGCGCGAGCTCGAGTGGACGCTGCGCCGCGCGCGCGATGCCGCCGCCGCAGGACGCCCGGTGCTGGTCAACGTGTGGCTCGACAAGACCGATTTTCGCGAAGGCTCAATCTCGATGTAAAAGGGGGAGCCATGGTCAAGCTGAATGTGAACGGCCGCCTCCACGAGCTGGACGTGGAGCCGGAAATGCCGCTGCTCTGGGTGTTGCGCGACCACCTGCACCTGAACGGCACCAAGTACGGTTGCGGCGTCTCGCTGTGCGGCGCCTGCACCGTGCACCTGGACGGCGATCCGGTGCGCTCCTGCGGGCTGCCGGCGGCAGCCGCCGCCGGCAAGCAGATCGTCACCATCGAGGGGCTCTCCGCGCACGGCATGCACCGCGTGCAGGAGGCGTGGATCGAGCACGAGGTGCCGCAGTGCGGCTACTGCCAGACCGGGATGATCATGGCGGCCGTGTCGCTGCTCGAGAAGAAGCCCCGGCCGACGGACGCCGACATTGACGGCGCGATGACGAACCTGTGCCGCTGCGGCACCTATGCGCGCGTGCGCAAGGCGATCCACGCCGCGGCCGAGACGAAGTCCTGAGGAGGCGCGCCATGACAACCCGTACCCGGGCGCTCGAGTCTCCGCAGCGCCGCGCTTTCCTGAAAGCCACCGCCGCCGCGGGCGGCGGCCTCATGCTGGAGTTTTCGTTCCCGTTCGTGGCGCGCGCCGCGGCCGGCGGCTCCGCGACGGAAGTCAACGCCTGGATCGTGATCCATCCGGACGACCGCGTCGTGATCCGCATCGCCCGCTCCGAAATGGGGCAGGGCACCTATACCGCGCTCGCGCAGCTGGTCGCCGAGGAGCTCGACTGCGACTGGGCGCAGGTCTCGGCCGAGTTCGCCTCGCCGAACGAGAACGTGCGCCGCGACCGCGTCTGGGGCTCGATGTCCACGGGCGGCAGCCAGGGCGTGCGCAGCTCGCAGGATTACGTGCGCAAGGCGGGCGCGGCCGCGCGCGAGATGCTGATCGCCGCAGCCGCCGCGCAGTGGAACGTGAGCGCGTCGCAGTGCTCGGCCGACAAGGGCGTCATCACGCACGGGCCTACCGGGCGTACGCTGCGCTACGGACAGGTCGCGGCGCAGGCGGCGAAGCTCCGCCCGCCGGAGAACGTCGCGCTGCGCGACGCCAAGGACTGGAAGCTCGCCGGCAAGCCGCTGCATCGCCTCGACACGCCAGACAAGGTGCTCGGCAAGCCCGTGTTCGCGACCGACGTCGTGCTGCCGGGCATGCTGCACGCCTCCATCGCGCAGTGCCCGGTGTTCGGCGGCAAGGTGAAGTCGGTCGACGCCGCCGAGGCGCAGGCGATGCGCGGCGTGAAGAAGATCGTGCGCGCGGAGGACTTCGTCGCCGTCGTCGCGGACAGCTGGTGGCGCGCGAACCGCGCGCTCGGCAAGCTGAAAATCGACTGGGACGTGGGTGCCTACGGCGAGGCCTCGGACGCGACCATCGCGGCGATGCTGCGCGACGGACTTGGCGACCCGAACATCGCCACGGCGCGCAACACGGGCGACGCGTCCGCCGCCTTCTCGTCGGCGGCGAAGGTCGTCGAGGCGGAGTACGGCTCGCAGTACCTCGCCCACGCGACGATGGAGCCGCAGGCCTGCACCGCCTGGATCAAGCCAGACGGCCTCGTCGAGGTGTGGACCTCGACCCAGGACGGCATGGCGTCGCTCGCCGCTGCCGCGCAGACGGCGGGCGTGCCGCTCGAGCGCGCCGAGGTGCACAAGACGATGCTCGGCGGCGGCTTCGGCCGGCGCGGCGCGCCGCAGGACTTCGTGCGCCAGGGCGTCACCATCGCTATGGCGCTGCCCGGCACGCCGGTGAAGATGATGTGGTCGCGCGAGGAGGACATGCAGCACGACTTCTACCGGCCGGCGAGCCTGGTGAAGCTGCGCGCGGGGCTCGACGCGCGAGGCAAGGTCGTCGCGTTCGAGGCGAAGATCGCGTGCCCGTCGATCCTCGAGGTGCTGATGCCCGGCGCGGCGCGCAACGGGATCGACTTCACGGCGGTGCGCACGCTGAGCGACATGCCCTACGAGATCCCTAACCAGAAGATCGACTACGCGAAGCGCAACGGCCACGTGCCCGTAGGCTTCTGGCGCGCGCCGGGCCAGCAGAACGGCGTGTACCGCGAGTGCTTCCTGGATGAGCTCGCGCAGGCGGCGGGCAAGGATCCGCTCGAGTTCCGGCTCGCGATGATGAAGGCGGGCGACAGGAACCGCCTGGTGCTCGAGGCCGCGGCGAAGGCCGCCGGCTGGGGCGCGCCGCCGCCGGCGGGCGTCGGGCGCGGGCTCGCGGTGGTCGAAGGCTTCGGCAGCTATGCCGCCGGCGTGGCGGAGGTCTCGATCTCGCCGGAGGGCGGGCTCAAGGTGCATCGCTACGTGGTCGCGATCGACTCGGGCTACGTCGTGAACCCCGACACGTGCGCGGCGCAGGCCGAGAGCAACACCCTGTACGGCCTGGGCGCGCTATTTCACGCTTGCACCGTGCGCGACGGGCGCATCGAGCAGTCCAACTTCCACGACTTCCGGCTGCCGATGATCGGCGACATGCCCAAGGTCGAGCTCGTGCTCGTGCCGACCGGCGGGTTCTGGGGCGGCCACGGTGAACCCGGTATCCTACCGTTCCAGGCGGCGGTGCTGAACGCCGCCTGCGCGCTCACCGGCAAGCGCATCCGCAGGCTGCCGCTCAGAAAAGAGGACCTGCGTACGACGTGATCCTCAATCTCTCGGACGCCGACGTCGCCAGAGTCCTCGGCTACGAGCAGCTCATTCCGGCCATGGAGCAGGCGCTTGCTGCCTTCTCCGCGGGTCGGGTTATCCAGCCCGTGCGCAACATGCTGACCATCGAGGAAGGCAAGCGATATCTCGGCATCATGCCTGCGGTGACCGAAGCGGGCATGGGCGCCAAGCTGGTCAGCTTCTTTCCGAAGAATGCAGGGTCCGGCCTGCCGACGCACATGGCGATGATCATGCTCTCCCGTCCGGACACGGGCCAGCCGCTCGCCTTCATGGACGGGCGCCTGATCACCGAAATGCGGACGGCTGCGGTTTCGGCCGCCGTCACGCGGCATCTCGCGTCGCCGGACAGCCGGATCCTCGCGCTGCTGGGGAGCGGCGTCCAGGCGCACGCGCACCTGCAGGCCCTGCGCCATGTGCGCCGCTTCGACGAGGTGCGCGTGTGGAGCCGGACGCCGGAGCACGCCGAGCGATTTGCCGCGCTGCACGGCGCCAGAGCGATGGACCTCGAAGCGGCGGTGCGCGGCGCGGACGTCATCGTGACCGCGACCAATTCGCTGCAGCCCTTCCTGAAAGGAGCGTGGCTGAAGGAGGGGGCTCACGTCAATGCGATCGGCTCGCCTCGGCCGACCTGGAGGGAGCTCGACGATCAAGCGATGCACAACACGCTGGTCGTCGACTCGCGCGAGGCCGCGCTCAAGGAGTCGGGCGACGTGATCCTCTCGAACGCGCCGATCTTTGCGGAGGCAGGTGAAATTTTCGCCGGCACGAAGAAACCGCCGCGAACCGCCACCACGGTGTTCAAGTCCGTGGGCATCGCCGTCGAGGACATCGCCGCCGCGCGGCTTGTCTACGACGCCGTCACAGCGTCGCAGACCGTCGTCTGAACGATGCCGCTTTGGGCGGAGTCGCCGCAGCTACGGCGCCGGCTGGCGCGTCCAGGTCGGACGGAAGTCGTCGGTGAGGTGGTAGACCAGCGCCCCCAACATTTCTTCGCGCGGATCCGACGAGCTCGACGTGGCGCTCACGCCGTACTGGGACACGCTCACGTGGCTGATCTCGCGCTTCGCCCAGGACGAGCTGCTCCACACGCTGGCGCCGCTCGCAGTCAGCAGCAGCCTGCTCGACATGTCGCCCCTCATCTCCGAGTGCACGTCGCCCTGGAGCCTGGCCAGGTCGGCGAGGTTGACGTCGGTGCGCGGCTGGGAATAGGTGACTTCGCCGAGGAACACGGCGTCCACGTGATACCTGGTGCCGATCCTCCTCAGCGTGTTCGCGTCGAAGCGCTCGCCGCCCACCGCGGCCAGCACCGCCTGGCGGCTTCCCAGATCGAGGAACGGCGTGCCCGGTTGCGCCGCCTGGACCTGCTCCTGGAACCGGCGCGTCGCCAAGGCGTCGACGGCCGGATTGGCGTTCGAGGCGAACTCGATCACGCCGAGCGTTTGATAGCGCGCCAAGTCCACGCGCGGCGGAACCTCCACGCGCACGGTCCTGCTCCCGCCGCATCCCCAGAGCAGCGCGAGCGACAGCAGCAAAGCGAATCCGGCGTACCTGC
>DASPRB010000254.1:0-9175 GCA_035624675.1 Burkholderiales bacterium | reverse complement strand
CCGAGCTCGCGCAGGCGGCGCGCGGCCTCGGCGCTAGACAGGCCTTGTGGCTCGATAGTTGTCGACTCGCTGAATTGGTTCATGTATTTCGGGGGCGGCTTGACTCAGGTCAACGCCGGATAAGGGTGCCGGAATACGCTCATAAGGCGATGGAAAGGAATGTTGTCGCATGAGCCTCGTGCGTGCGGAGAAACTCGTCAAGACGTACCGGACCGGCGAAGTCGAGGTGCGGGCCGTGCGCGGCGTCGACTTCGCAATCGAGGCGGGGTCGCTGGTTGCCTTCGTCGGCCCTTCGGGTAGCGGCAAGACGACGCTGCTCAACATGATCGGGTGCCTGGACCATCCGACCAGCGGCAGGCTGACCGTCCTCGACACCGACGTCGGCACGCTCGACCGGCGCGCTGCTGCCGACTTCCGCGGGCGGCACATGGGCTTCATCTTCCAGGACTTCAACCTGATCCCGGTGCTCTCGGCCTACGAGAACATCGAATATCCGTTGATTATGGTGCAGGCCTGGCCCGAGCGGAAGCGGCGCGAGCAGGTCCTGCGCCTGCTCGAGGCGGTCGGCATGGCCGGCCAGGCAAGCAAGCGCCCCGACCAGCTCTCGGGCGGGCAGAAGCAGAGGGTGGCCGTGGCGCGAGCGCTCGCGACCAATGCGAAGCTCGTGCTCGCCGACGAGCCGACCGCCAATCTTGATCATGACAACGCGTACCAGGTCCTCGGGCTCATGAAGCGCATGCGCGACGAGATCGGCACGACCTTCGTGTTCTCGACCCACGATCCGAAGATCATGGGCGAGGCGGAGGTGCTGCTCACGCTCGAAGACGGCGCGCTGCACCAGGCGCAAGCCGCGCGCAAGCCGGAGGCCGCGCATGCTTAACGTGCTCAAGATTGCGCTTCGCAACCTCGCGCGCTTCGGCCGGCGCACGCTGCTTACTGCGAGCCTGATCACGCTGGGAGTGGTCGCGGTGCTGCTGTTCATCGGCATTGCCGGCTCGTTCAAGGCGCTGATGATCGGCCAGTTCACCGACGGCGTGCTGGGGCACCTGGAAGTGCACCGCAAGGGCTACGTCGCCTCGATCGACAACTTGCCGCTCAATCTCAACATGCAGCCCGCCCTGGTGCAGAAGGTCGAGCAGGTGCTCGACAGGATGCCGCAGGTCGACGCGTACTCGGAGCGCCTCAAGTTCGGCGCAATGTTCAGCAATTTCAACGAGACTACTTCGATTCGCGTCAACGGCGTGGATCCGGCGAAGGAGGCGGCCACGATTCCGCTGATGCCGGGCCGCATCATCGAGGGCAGCAAGCAGCCGCCGCTCCTCAAGCCCGGCGAGATCCTGGTTCCCAAGCTGCTCGCGCAAGGGCTCAAGGTGAAGGTGGGCGACACTGTGGTGCTTGTCGCGACCAACCTGCAGGGATCGGTCAACGCCAAGACCTTCGTCGTGCGCGGCGTGCTCGACAGCGCCTCCGGGCCGAGCGGCCGGGACGGCTACATCGACATCAAGGACGCGCGGACCCTGCTGCGGATCACGCAGCCCGAGGTGAACGAGATCGCGATCCGCCTCAAGGACCCGGCGCAGCTCGAGCGGGTCGACGCGACGCTCAACCGCGAGCTCGGTGCGATCGTCAATCAGCAGGGCAAGCCGATGCTCGAGGTGCACACCTGGGCGGACCTGTCGCCGTTCGCGAGCATCGTCCGGATGATCGATCTGCTCACCTTGTTCATCAAGATCATGCTGGTCACGATCGTGCTCGTCAGCGTCCTGAACGTGATGATCATGGCGGTCTACGAGCGCGTGCGCGAGATCGGCATGATTTCGGCGATGGGCACGCCGCCGAGCAGGATCCTGATGCTCTTTCTGACCGAGGGGTTGCTGCTCGGCGTGGGCGGCACCGCGCTCGGCACCGTGCTCAGCCTCGCCGTCGTCTGGGCACTCAGCCTGCGCAAGATCGTGTTCAACTTCGGCATGCAGACCGGCCTCGTGCTCAGCCCGTCGGTGAGCGGGTCGGACGTGCTTGCGGTCGTCGCGATGGTAATCGTGATGGCGCTGCTCGCCAGCCTGCAGCCCGCGTGGAAAGCCTCGCGCATGGATCCGGTGCGCGCTCTGGGTCACGTCTGAGATGCGGTTCGCCCTCCTGCTTTCGGGACTGCTCCTTCTCGCTTCGCCGGCTTGGGCGCTCGACGGCGAGCAGATCCTGCGGCAGGTCGACCGGAATCTGGAGCCGGAATCGTACGAGTCCTATCGCAAGCTGATCGACATCCAGCCCGACGGCAGCCAGAAGTCGTACGTCCTCTGGACCATCAAGAAGGGTCGCGACAAGATCCTCGCGCTCTTTCTCGAGCCGGCGTCGGACAAGGGGCGAGTGACATTGCGCCTAGGCGACAACATGTGGCTGTACGTGCCGGACGTCGGAAAACCCATCCGGATCACGAGCCTGCAGTCGGTGACCGGCAGCATCTTCAACAACGCGGACATCCTGCGCATCGACTACACGGCGGAATACAGCGTCGTGGGCGTCCAGGAGCAGGGCGACCGGTACGTGCTCGCGCTCAAGGCGAAGACCGAGGACGTCGCCTACGACAAGCTCACGATGACCGTCGACCGGAAAACCCTGCTGCCGGTCACGATCGAATGCTATGCGGCGAGCGGGTTGCTTCTGAAAACGCTGCATTTCAGCAACGTCAAGGACTTCGGTGGGGGCATCAAGCGTCCGGCGCAGCTCGAGACCGACAGCCCGCTCTACAAAGGCTACAAGTCGGTGATGCTCTGGTCGGGGCTGAAGAAGGCGAGCTATCCGGATGAAGCGTTCACGCTGAACTACCTGCCGCGGGTGCAAGAGCTGCGCAAATGAAGCCGCGCAGGACGAGAGGGTCCTGGTGGCTGCTCGTTCTCGTCTTTCTCGCCCTCGGCGCGCAGGCGGACGAATACAGCTTCGACATCTCCAAGTACGAGAAGAAGCCGTTCGAGCTGAACGGCTACGCCGAGCTGAAGGGCGAGGATTTCGCGCTCAATCCGGACGGCGCGCTCTACAAGCTCAACTACTACGGGCAGCCGCAGCGCGAGTCGCTCACTCGCGCCACCGAGACGCTCGAGCTGGCGGGCAAGCTGCGGCACGACATCGCCACCTTCGATTTCCGCACGCACTCCGACTTCCAGCAGGACCAGCTGGCGTACGATCGGACCAACAAGTTCTACGAGGCCGCCCTGTCGCTGCGGCCCAGGTCCGAACTGACGCTGGAGGCGGGCAAGCGCGCGCTCAGTTGGGGCAAGGGCTACGCGTTCAATCCGATCGGTTTCGTGCAGCGCCCGAAGGACCCGAACGACCCGCAGCTCGCGCGCGAGGGCTACGTAGTGGCCGACGGCGACTTCATCCGCAATCCGGGCGGTGCGCTGCAGACGGTCGCCTTGACCCCGGTGCTGCTGCCCGTGACGAGCGACATGAACAGCGATTTCGGCGCGAGCGGCCATGTGAATCCAGCATTCAAGCTCTACGCGCTGTACCGCGACACCGACCTCGATTTCGCCTGGCAGGGCAAGGGCAGCCGGCCGGCGCGCTTCGGCTTCGATTTCGCGCGCAACCTGAAGACCAACTTCGAGATCCACGGCGAGTGGGCCCGCATCCTCGATTCGCCCAAGCAGGTGACGGATGCACAGGGTAATGTCACGACCGAGATCTCGAACGCGACCAGCTACCTGCTCGGGCTGCGCTATCTGAGCGAAGCGAACACGACCTACATCGCCGAGCTCTACCACAACGGCACCGGCTACTCGGACGCCGAGGCCGACCAGTTCTACCAGCTGGTCGACTCCGCGTTCGCCCAGCCGCAGCCGAACCCGCTGCTACAGAAGGCGCTCGCGCTCGGGCAGGGGCCCTACGGGCGCCCCTTCGCCGGCAAGGACTATCTCTACTTCCGGGCGCAGCAGCAGGACGCCTTCGGCATCGTCTATTTCCAGCCGGCGCTGTTCGCGTTGGTCAACCTCGACGACCGCAGCTTTCAGGTGACGCCCGAGTTGCAGTACACCGGCTTCAACAACTTCGAGCTGCGCCTGCGGCTGTACCTGCTACACGGCGGCGGCTCGACGGACTTCGGCGAGAAGCCGAACGACCGCAAGTTCGAGTTCTATGTGCGCTACTACTTTTGAGTAAGGAGGACCGAATGAATCAGAGCATATCGACTGCGTTGATCGGCTTCGTTCTGGCGCTCGGTGCGCCGCCTGCGGGCGCGGCCACCCCACATACCACCGTCGCCTTCCAAGTAATGGACAGCACGGGGCTCGCGGCGCGCCGGCCGTTCGAAGCATGGTTCGTCTTCGACAAGTCGTCCGACCCGACCGTCCCCGGCTACTCGGTTCCAGCTGGGGCGACGATCCGCTTCACATTTCCGAAGACCTTCACCCCGAAGCCCGGTCTGCTCGAGTCGGTGATGTTGACCGGCTGGGCCCAGGGGGCGATTCCGGCGAAATTCACCAAGGCGATGGACGAGAAGGACGCGCGCACCGTGGTGATCCATTTCGAGGACGGGATCGAAGCGGGGCCGCTTGAGCGCCCCGGCCTAAAGGCGATCCACCTTCGCACCAGCCTGCTCAACCCGCCGCGAGCCGGCGACTATCCGATCACGCTAACGTTCATAGACGCCGGGCCGCTCACCGGAACGACGCAGGCGATCGCGCACATCACCGCGCGTCCCGTACCAAACGTCGCGGCCTACAATCAGTTGCATCTTGGCAAGGACGAGGACTGGCAGCGCGTGAAGCCAGGCGCGAATACAGGGCTGCCGATCGATTTCCTGATAACGCTGCCGGGCGAGTGTCGATCCTCGATCAGCCTGAAACCGGTCGCGGACGGACGCCTCGCGATCCTGAGCGACGGCAAAAATATCGGCTCGATCACGACCGAAGGCGTACCGCTCACCCTGACCCCGAAGGCATTCGGCCCCGGCTTTGCGCGCTTGGGTATCGTCGAGGTGCACGCGCGGG
Source organism: Burkholderiales bacterium (assembly GCA_035624675.1). GTDB lineage: Bacteria > Pseudomonadota > Gammaproteobacteria > Burkholderiales > SG8-39 > DAHVFK01. The sequence continues at coordinate 4,196 of DASPRB010000254.1, read as the reverse complement.
CGGGAGCGACGTCGGGCACGGCCCGGATCGTCGCGGCGCTCGATGGCGGTTCGCGAGATGTCATTCACGTCGTCGTCGAGCCGCAGTGAGCGCCGCGATGGCGGCGCGTTGCCCGCGGGCCTGACGAGCAGCGAGGCGCGCGCGCGGCTGGCCGAGGCGGGCCCCAACGCGATCCGCGAGGAGGTCACCCCGCGCTGGCGCTCTTTCGCTGCGAAGCTGTGGGGGCCAGTGCCCTGGCTTCTCGAGGCGGCGATCGTGCTGCAGCTCGGGCTCGGGGCGCGGCTGGAGGCGGCGCTAATCGGCGGCCTGCTGCTCTTCAACGCGCTCCTCGGCTTCGTCCAGGAGGGCCGGGCGAATGCGGCCCTCGCCGCGCTCAAGAAGCGGCTCGCGCCGACGGCGCTCGTGCGTCGCGACGGCGAGTGGCTGCGGCTTGCCGCGGCCGAGCTCGTTCCGGGGGACGCGATCCGCCTGCCGCTCGGCGCGATCGTGCCGGCCGACGCACGCATCGTGTCGGGCTCGGTGCTGGTCGATCAGTCGACGCTCACCGGTGAATCCGTTCCGGTCGACGCCGAGCGCGGCGCCACGGTCTACGCCGGATCGATGGTGCAGCGCGGACAGGCCGTCGCGGAGGTCACGGCGACGGGGTCGAAAACCTATTTCGGCCGCGCCGCGGAGCTGGTGCGCCTCGCCCGCCGCCCTAGCACCGAGCAGGCCGCGATCCTCGCGGCGACGAAGAATCTCGCGCTGGTGAACGGCTCCGTCGCCGCGCTCCTCGTCGCCTACGCATATCTGGCTGGCTGGGCGCCCGCCGAGGTGGCGCGTCTCGCGCTCACCGCGCTGCTCGCGACGATCCCGGTCGCATTGCCGGCGACCTTCACGCTGTCGGCGGCGTTCGGCGCCCGGATCCTCGCCTCGCGGGGAGTCCTCCTTACCCGGCTGTCGGCGGCGCACGAGGCGGCCGGCATGGACGTGCTGTGCGCAGACAAGACGGGGACGCTCACGCAGAACGCGCTGCGTGTTGCCGAAGTCGTCCCGATGCCTGAATTCGACCGCGAGCGCGTTCTCGCGCTCGCTGCGATGGCCAGCGCCGAGGCCGGCCAGGACCCGATCGACACCGCGATACGCGCCGTCGCGCATACCGCGCCTGAGCGGCTGCAGCGCTTCGAGCCCTTCGATCCGGCGACCAAGATCTCGCAAGCGCTCGCCCTCGACCGCGACGGCAATGCGCTGCACGTCGCCAAGGGCGCGTTCGAGGCGCTTGCGCCGAGGATGCGAGCACCCGCCGACGTCGCGCGCGGGGTCGATGATCTCGCCGGCCGCGGGCACCGGGTCATCGCGGTTGCCGCCGGGCCCGAGGCCTCGATGCGCCTCGCCGGCCTGATCGCGCTCAGCGACCCGCCGCGCGAAGACTCGGCGGCGCTCCTCGCGACGCTGCGCGACCTGGGCGTGCGAACGGTCATGGTGACCGGCGACTCGCCGGTGACCGCCGCAGCGATCGCCAAAGCGATCGGCATCGACGGCGGCGTGGTCGCCCGCGTCGTTCCGGAGGAGAAGTACCGCTTAGTCAAGACACTGCAGGGCGAGGGACACGTGGTCGGCATGTTCGGCGACGGCGTGAACGACGCGCCCGCGCTCAGACAAGCGCAGATCGGCATCGCCGTCTCCGGCGCCAGCGACGTCGCCAAGGCGGCGGCCGCCCTGGTCCTGACCGACCCCGGACTCGACGGGATCGTGCACGCGGTGCGCGAAGGCCGGATCGCGTTTCAGCGCCTGCTCGCCTTCACGTTCAACATGCTGATCAAGAAAGTCGAGATCGTCCTTTTCCTCGCGATCGGCCTCGCGCTGACGGGCGGGGCGGTCATGACGCCTACCCTGATGGTGTTCATGCTGCTGACGAACGACTTCCTCGCGATGTCGCTCACCACCGATCGCGCGAGTCCCGCGCGCGCGCCGAGCCGCTGGCAGATGCGAAACATCACGGCCGCCGGGATCGCGCTCGGTGTGTGCAAGCTCGCGTTCTCGGTGGGCGTGCTGGCGTACGGCAAGTACCGGCTTGGCCTCGGGCACGATGCGCTGCAAACCCTCGCCTTCGTGGTGCTGGTGTTCGGCAGCCAGGCCGTCCTGTTCGTGGTGCGCGAGCGGCGGCGCCTGTGGAGCTCGGCGCCCAGCGCCTGGGTGCTGCTCGCCTCGCTCGCCGCCATAGGGATCGTCTTCGCGCTCGCGCCGGCTGGAATTCTCATGGCTCCGCTGCCGTGGCGCATCGTCGCGGCGGTGCTCGGCGCCACGCTCAGCTTCGCGCTCGTGCTGGATCAGTTGAAGACGCCGGTGCTCGCGGCGTTCAAGCTCGAAGGAGGAGGACCGACATGACGGAACCGAGTCACAACCGCCAGCGACCGTGGTGGAAGCGGCGGCGCGTGCGGCTGCTCGCCGCCGCCGTGTGCCTGGCGTCGGCTCTGGCGAGTGCCATATTCTCGCTGCGCAGCGTCCACTCGTACCGGCTGCTGCGCTCGGCTTACGACGCAGGCGCGACGGCGACGAGCAGCATCAGACCGTGGATGACGCTCGATTTCGTCGCCGCCACCTACCACGCGCCTCAGTCGGCCCTGCTCGAGCGCCTCGCGCTCAAGGCCGACACCGATCCTCGCCAGACCCTCAGGGAGCTGGCGCAGCGCGAGCGACAACCGATGATCGATTACACGCAGCGGGTCCAGCGCGCGGTCGCCGCGATCGTTCCCGCCGCGCGCACCGACGACGCGAAGCGAGAATCGAACGGCCTCGGAAAGATCGCCGACGAGTTTCTCGCCGCGGTGCTGATCTACGGCTATCCGGCGCTCGGCCTGACGATCCTGCTGGGATCGATCGGCTTGCCGGTGCCGGACGGATTCGCGACGACCGTCGCGGGGTCGCTGGCGGCGCAGGGGCGCATGGACTGGATCTGGGCCGGGGCGATCACGCTCGTCGCCGCGGTGCTCGGCGACGCAATCGCCTTCGCGCTCGGCCGCGCGTTCGGCAGGGGATTTCTCGAGCGCCACGGGAGATGGTTCGGCTACACACCCGAGCGCTCGATCCGCACCAGGCGGGTATTCGAGCGCTGGGGTTCGTGGACGGTGTTCGTCACGCGCACCTTCGTGTCATATCTGAGCGCCATCGTCAGCGTGCTGGCCGGAGCGGGCCGTTACAGGTTGTCGGTGTTTCTCGGCTGGACGGTCATCGGGCGAGTAGTGTGGACGGCGGCCTACCTGGCCCTGGGCTACGGCATCGGCGCCGATCTGCAAGCTGCGGCCGGGTTCCTGACGAACCTGAGCGGCCTGCTGCTGTCGCTGACCGTGCTCGCGGCGTCCGGAGCGATTGCACTCGCACGATGAGCTAGGAGAACCTCGTGCGAGGATCCGCAATCTCTTTCCGGTTTTCCCTGGCGGCGATGTGCGCACTGCTCGCCACCTCGTGCGCGACAGCCGTCACCGAGCCTGCCCCCGCCGGGCCGGCCAAGGTGCAGATCGAATACATGCCTCCGACCAACCCGAAGCACGAGGCGGTCTACAAGATGCTCAAGGAGCACCAGGTGCTGGAGAACATGCAGATGCTCCTGAGCCCGTTCAGGCTGCGCTTCAGCGTCCTGGTGCGAACCAAGGACTGCAACGGCCAAGTCAATGCCTGGTACGACGACGAGACCCATATGGTGACGGTGTGCTACGAGTACGTCCAGGACATCGTCGATCATGCCCCCAGGGAAACGACGCCCGAGGGCGTAACGCGCGAGGACGCCATCCTCGGCCCCGTGCACGAAGTGTTCGTGCATGAGTTCGCCCATATGCTGTTCGACCAGTTCAAGGTGCCGCTGCTCGGGCCCGAGGAGGACGCGGCCGACGCGGTGGCGGCCTACTCCATGATGCAGTTCGGACCGACGTTCGCGCATGCGGCAATCGGCGGCCTGGCCTACATGTACGCGCGCAAGGCGAAAGCGCAGGAAAAGACCTTCGAAAAGGAGGATCTCGCCGAGGAGCACCCGCTCGAGCAGGCGCGCCTTTATACGCTGCTGTGCTACGCGTACGGCGGCGACCCGAAGACCTTCGCCAATGTGGTGACAAAGGGCTACCTGCCGAAATGGCGTGCCAAGGACTGCCATGACGACTACGAGCGGATCAAGTACGCGGTGGACACGCTGATTCGCCCGCACAGGGATATGGCGAAGTCGA
>DASPRB010000206.1:0-9773 GCA_035624675.1 Burkholderiales bacterium | reverse complement strand
GGGCAACATGGTGCCGACGCAGTGGGGCGACGCCATGCTGCTCGACATGCGCCACCTGGGCGAGAAGCGCATCGACGAGCGCCTGCCGCTGGTGCGCGACATGTCGATCAGCTACATGGGCGTCGATCCGGTCAGGGATCCGGTGCCCGTGCGGCCGGTGGTGCACTACATGATGGGCGGCATCCATACCGACCTGCGCGCGGCGACGCCGCTGGCGGGCCTGTTCGCTGCGGGCGAGTGCGCCTGCGTGAGCATCAACGGCGCGAACCGCCTGGGCTCGAACTCGCTCACCGAGCTGCTGGTATTCGGCCGGCGCGCGGCCCTGAGCACGCTCGAGTACCTGGGCAGCGGCGTGCGCGCCGCGGGCGGCAGCTCGCTCGCCGACCAGGCGCAGGCACGCGTGCGCGAGCTGATGCAGCGCAGCGGCGGCGGCGAGACGGTCGCCGGGCTGCGCAAGGAGATGATGCACGCGATGGAGGAGCATGCGGGCATCTACCGCAGCGGCGACGGCCTCGCCGCCGCGGCCGGCAAGCTCGCCGAGCTGCGCCGGCGCTACCGCTCGCTCGAGCTGCACGACAAGACCAACGTCTACAACACGGACCTGCTGCAGGCACTCGAGCTCGGCTCGATGCTCGACTGCGCCGAGGCGGTGGTGGTGAGCGCGCTCGAGCGGCGCGAGTCGCGCGGCGCGCACCAGCGTCTCGACTTTCCGGAGCGCGACGATCGCAGCTACCTCCGGCATTCGCTCGCGCACTGCCGCGGCGGCGAGCGGCCGCGCATCGATTACCTCGACGTCGTGATCACGAAGTCGCAGCCCGGCGTGCGGGACTATTCGGGGCACCACGAGTGAAGACTTATCAGCTCGACGTGCTGCGCTACAACCCTGAGACGGACCGCGAGCCGCATTTCCAGCGCTACTCGGTGCCGTGCCGCGAAGAGTGGGTGGTGCTCGACGCGCTGAACCACGTCAAGGAAAGCATCGACCCCACGCTCAGCTACCGCTGGTCCTGCCACATGGCGGTGTGCGGCAGCTGCGGCATGATGATCAACGGCGAGCCGAAGCTCGCTTGCAAGTCGTTCCTGCGCGAATACGAAGGCGTGATCCGCATCGAGCCGCTGCGCCACTTCCCGATCGAGCGCGACCTGGTGACCGTGATCGACGACTTCGTCGCCAAGCTGGCGCGCGTCAAGCCGTATCTCATTCCCAAGGAAGCGACATCGCCCGAGGCGGGCGAGTTTCGCCAGACGCCCGCGCAGCTCAAGCGCTACAAGCAGTTCACGCTGTGCATCAATTGCATGCTGTGCTACGCCGCCTGCCCCGAGTACGGGCTGATCCCGCAGTACCTCGGCCCGGCGGCGATCGCGCTCGGCCACCGCTGGAACGAGGATTCGCGCGACGCGGGCCGCGCCGCGCGCCAGGAGGAGCTCGCCGCCACGGAAGGGGCGTGGGAGTGCTCGTTCGTCGGCGCCTGCTCCGAGGTCTGCCCGGAGCACGTCGATCCGGCAGCCGCGATCCAGCAGGTCAAGATCAAGAGCACGGTCGACTGGTACGCGGCGCACCTGATGCCGTGGCTGAACAAATGAGCCGCAAGCCCTACCTGCGCCCCATCACCTCGGAGTGGATCTTCCGCCACCCGCGCTACCTGCGCTACATGGTGCGCGAGTTTTCGTGCCTGTTCATCGGCGGCTGGACGCTGATGATGGTGTGGGGGCTGAAGCAGCTCGCGCAGGGACCGGAGGCGTGGGCCGCGTTCCTGCAATTCCTGGCGACCCCTGCGAGCATCGTGTTTCATTTGCTGACGCTCGCCTTCTCGATCTACCACAGCGTCACCTGGTTCAATCTCACGCCGAAGGCGCTGCCCGTGCAGCGCGGCGAGGAGTTCGTGCCCGACGCGGTCATTTCCGGGGCGCATTTCGCACTCTGGGGCGTGATCTCGTTGGCGGTGCTCGCGCTGGCGGGGGCGTTCTAGCATGGCCAGGTCGAACAAGCCGATCGTCTGGGGGCCCTTTGCCGCGGGCGGCACGCTGACTGCGTTCGTGACGCCGGTGCTGGTCCTGCTCACCCTGCTCGCCGCGCTCGGCCATGCGCCGGACCTGCTCTCCTACGAGCGCTTGCACGCCTTCGCGGCGCACGGGCTGGTCAAGCTGGCCGTCGTGGTCGTCGTGTTTCTCTCCCTTTGGAGCGCGGCGCACCGCGTGCGGATCACCTGTTACGACCTGGGGCTGCGCGCCGACAAGCTGGTTGCCGCCTTGGTCTACCTGGTCGCGGGGCTGGGCACCGCCGCCGCCGCCATATTCCTGTTACGCATCTGAGCGCTGCCGGACGCGGGTTGACAGCTTGCGACGGACGGCCTAGTTTTTGCCAGAAATATGATGGGAGAGGGGGGTAACCGCCGATGACGCCGCCGCCACTTGCCGTGCGCGAGGCGCTGCGCGAGCAGCGCTTCAACAACGTCTGGACAAACGACCTGAACGAGGTGTTCGCCGACGTCGCACCCTACTACGACCGCGCGAACTACATCGCCAGCCTGGGCCTGTGGGGCTGGTTTCTGCGCAGCTTCATGGCCACGGTGGACGTCAAGCCGCGACAGCGCGTGCTCGACGTGTGCGCCGGCACGAACGCGATCGGCATCGCGCTGCTCGAGCGCGAGCCGAGCCTGCAGGTGCATGCGATCGACCGCAGCGCCGAGATGCAGGAGGTCGGGCGCCAGCGTGCCGCCGCGCGCGGCTTCACGATCAGCAGCACCATCGGCGACGTGCACGAGCTGCCGTTCCCGGACAACCATTTCGACGTCGTGACCCTGCAGTTCGCGTCGCGCCACCTGCGCGTCAAGCGCGTGTTCAGCGAGATCCTGCGCGTGCTCAAGCCGGGCGGCCACTTCCATCACTGCGACATGCTGCGGCCGCGCAGCCGCGTCGTCGAGACGCTGTACTACTCGTATCTACGCATGTGCCTGGCGTTCACGGGCCTGCTGTTCCGCAGCGGGCCCGCGGCGCTCAATTGCAAGAAGTACTTCATCAACGCGCTCGAGATGTTCTATTCGGCGGACGAGCTCTCGGTCGTGCTGCGCGAGCTCGGCTACGTCGACGTTCGCGCGAGCACGTTGCTGTACGGCATGCTGGGATTCCACCGCGCGGTCAAGCCATCGCCGGTTTGAGCGCTCGCGCGCGCGCGCTGGCTGGGCTGAACCGCGCGCTGCTGCAGGCCTTCAGCCGGCGCACCACCGACGCGCTGCGCGCGGCGCTGCCGCTCCGCCTCGCGCTGCCGCACCTGGAACCGCTGCTCGCGCGCAATGTCGCCAAGGAGGTGCGCAAGGACGCTCTCGTCATCGAGCGCGCCGGCCGCGCGCCGCTCCCCGAGCTGCTCGCCGAGGCGCGGCGCATCGACGGCGAGTTTCTCGCCGGAGTGGGCCGGCTGCCGATCCGCATCGTCGTTCCTTACGCCGAGATCGAGCCGCTGCGCGCGCGGCGCATCGTGCTGCTCGGCGAGGCTGCGAGCCGCGTGCTTGCCGCCTGGCTTCCCGGTCGCCGGTTGCGCGCGGTGCTGCGCGCCTGCTTTACGCGCGCCGAGCTCGAGCAGCTGCTGCGCGAGGATCTGCGCCTCTATGCCATGGAGACGCTCGCGCTCAGCCGCGCGCTGCGCCTGCCGGCGATCCTGCGGCCGGCGCGCGAGGCGATCGCCGAGCGCCTGGTCGCGATCATGCAGGCGAGCGCGAGCGAGCTGGCGCGCGACGCGGCCGAGCGCGTATTCCGTTCCGGGCAGCGACCGTGAATGCAGCCTTGCCGGAGATCGTCGCCGCCGAGAGCGTCACCTCGCTCGGCGAGGTCGTGGGCAGGGTGGTGGTCGCGGGCTCGCACGGCGGCGTGCTCGCCGCCTGCCTGGGGGCGCGCGCCGGCGCGCACGCGCTCATCCTGAACGACGCCGGTCTCGGCAAGGATCGCGCGGGGATCGCCGGGCTCGCCTGGCTAGAGGACTTCGGCATCGCCGCGGCGAGCGTCAGCCACGCGAGCGCGCGCATCGGCGACGGCGCAGACATGCTCAGGCGCGGCGTGATCAGCCACGCCAACGTCTTCGCCGCGCTGGCTGGCGTAACTGCGGGCCAGGCGTGCCGCGAGGCGGCCGAAAGGCTGCGCGCTGCGCCGGCCCCGCGCGCGCGTCCCGCGCGCTGCGCGGACGGCCGATATCTGCTGCTTGCCTCGCAGCCGGAGGTGTGGGGGCTGGATTCGATCGGCATGCTCGAGCCGCGTGACGCGGGGCGCATCCTGGTGATCGGCTCGCACGGCGCGCTGCACGGCGGCAGGCCGGAGTCCGCGCTGGGCGTCGACGCGCGTGCGGCGATGTTCCACGACGCCGGCGTGGGCGCCGACCACATCGGCATCTCTCGGCTCGTGCCGCTCGATGCGCGCGGCATCCCTGCTGCCGCCGTGGATTTCCGCAGCGCCCGAATCGGCGATGCCCGCTCGATGTGGCAAAGCGGCGTGCTCTCGCACGTGAACGGATGCGCCGTGCGCGCCGGCGCGCGCGTCGGCGAGGCGGTGCAGGCGTTCGCGGCGCTTTTTCTGTTCGATCCAGTCCGGCTTTCGCGTTGACCCCGCCGACGCCGTCGCGGTAGAATTCCGTGATTTTTCAAACGGATTCAGAATGCGCGCGCGGCTGGTCGCCGGCAACTGGAAGATGTACGGCAACCGCAGCACGAACCGGGCGCTGCTCGAAGCGATCATCAGGGGAATGAACGGTATTTCCGGCGTCGAATGCGCGGTCTGCGTGCCGTTTCCCTATGTTGCGGAGACCGCGGCGCAGCTCGCGCGAACTCCGGTCGCCTGGGGCGCTCAAAATCTCAGTGAGCACGCCGAGGGCGCCTACACCGGAGAGGTCTCGGCGGCGATGCTCGCGGAGTTCGATTGCCGCTACGCGATCGTCGGCCATTCGGAGCGCAGGCATCTGTACGGCGAGACCGACGCGCAGGTGGCCGGCAAGTTCGCTGCGGCACAGGCGGCGGGGCTGACGCCGATCCTGTGCGTCGGCGAGACGCTCGCCGAGCGCGACGCGTACCGCACCGAGGCTGTCGTCGCGCGTCAGCTCGATGCGGTGCTGGACAAGTCGGGAGTCGAGGCGTTCGCGCGGGCGGTGCTCGCCTACGAGCCGGTGTGGGCCATCGGCACGGGACGCAACGCGACGCCCGAGCAGGCCCAGGAAGTGCACGGTTTTCTGCGCGCGCGGCTCGCACAGCGCGACAAGGGCGTGGCCGAGGGGCTGCGCGTGCTCTACGGCGGCAGCATGAAGCCGTCGAATGCCGCTGCGATCGTCGCAATGCCGGACGTGGACGGCGGCCTGGTCGGGGGCGCCTCGCGGGTGGCTGAGGATTTCCTCGCCATCCTGCGCGCCGCCGCAAGCTAAAGGTGAACGCATGCAAATGTGGAACACGATCGTCATCATCGCCCACGTGCTGATCGCGCTGGGCATCATCGGGCTGGTGCTGCTGCAGCACGGCAAGGGCGCGGACATGGGCTCGGGATTCGGCGGCGGCGCTTCGAGCAGCCTGTTCGGCGCGACCGGATCGGCGAACTTCCTGTCGCGCACCACCGCAGTGCTCGCGGCGCTGTTCTTCGCATCCAGCCTCGGCCTGTCGTACTTCGCCACGCACCGCGGCGAATCGGGGGCCGGAATCATGGACTCGGTGAAGGCGCGGCCGGCAGCGGCGAAATCCGCTGCGCCGAAGCCCGCTGCAGAGCTGCCCAAGCCCGCCGCGCCTGCCGAGAAAGACGCTTCGAAGGCGAAGGAAGTGCCGAACTGATACGACGTTGCGAATTGGAGGATAATCCGCCGTTCTGTTTCGTCGCCCACGTGGTGGAATTGGTAGACACGCTAGCTTGAGGGGCTAGTGGCCTAAAAAGCCGTAGCAGTTCGAGTCTGCTCGTGGGCACCACAGATGCCGCCGATATGCTGGCCGAATACTTTCCGGTTCTGCTGTTCATCCTGGTCGGGCTCGCGATCGGCGTGCTGCCGGTGACGCTTGGCTGGCTGCTCGCACCGAACCGCCCGGATCCGGAGAAGCTCTCGCCGTACGAGTGCGGCTTCGAGGCATTCGAGGACGCGCGCATGAAGTTCGATGTGCGCTACTACCTCGTGGCGATCCTGTTCATCCTGTTCGACCTGGAGATCGCGTTCCTGTTTCCCTGGGCGGTCGTGGTGCGCGAGATCGGCCTGTTCGGCTTCGTGTCCATGATGGTCTTCCTCGGCATCCTCGTCGTCGGATTCGTCTACGAGTGGATGAAAGGAGCGCTCGAATGGGAATAGAAGGCGTCCTGCAGCAGGGCTTCGTCACCACCACCGCGGACAAGCTGATCAACTGGACGCGCACCGGCTCACTGTGGCCGATGACCTTCGGGCTGGCGTGCTGCGCGATCGAGATGATGCACGCCGGGGCCGCCCGCTACGACCTGGACCGCTTCGGAATCGTGTTCCGCCCCAGCCCGCGCCAGGCCGACGTGATGATCGTGGCCGGCACGCTGTGCAACAAGATGGCGCCCGCCCTGCGCAAGGTGTACGACCAGATGGCCGAGCCGCGCTGGGTGGTGTCGATGGGCTCGTGCGCTAACGGCGGCGGCTACTATCACTATTCCTACTCCGTGGTGCGCGGCTGCGACCGCATCGTGCCGGTCGACGTGTACGTTCCCGGATGCCCGCCGACCGCGGAGGCGCTGCTCTACGGCCTGGTGCAGCTGCAGAACAAGATCAAGCGGACCAGCACCATCGCCCGATGACGCCGAGGCTCCAGCGACTGCAGGATGCGCTGACCCGGGTGCTCGGCGAGCGCATCGTGTCGCTGACGGAGCAGCACAACCAGCTCACGCTGGTGGTCGGGGCGCAGCGCTATCGCGAGGTCTGCCGGACGCTGCGCGACGCGCCCGAGCTGCGCTTCGAGCAGCTCACCGACCTGTGCGGCATCGACTACCTGACCTACGGCGACCGGCCGCGCGACGAGGCGAAGCGCCCGACGCGCTTCGCGGCGGTGCTGCACCTGCTCTCGGTGACGCACAACTGGCGCTTGCGCGTGCGCGCGTTCTGCCCGGACGATGACTTCCCGATGCTCGATTCGGTGATCGAGATCTGGCCGAGCGTGAACTGGTACGAGCGCGAGGCTTTCGACCTGTTCGGCATCGTGTTCGACGGCCATCCGGACCTGCGGCGCATCCTGACCGACTACGGCTTCGTCGGCCATCCGTTCCGCAAGGATTTCCCGATCTCCGGCTACGTCGAGATGCGCTACGACCCGGAGCAGAAGAGGGTGGTCTACCAGCCGGTCACGATCGAGCCGCGCGAGGTCACGCCGCGCGTGGTGCGCGAGGAGCACTACGCCGAGGAAGGCAAGTAGGCCCGTGGCCGAGATCCGCAACTACACGCTGAACTTCGGGCCGCAGCACCCGGCGGCGCACGGTGTGCTGCGCCTGGTGCTCGAGCTGGACGGCGAGGTGGTGCAGCGGGCCGATCCGCATATCGGTCTCTTGCACCGCGCGACCGAGAAGCTCGCCGAGACCAGGACCTTCATCCAGAGCGTGCCGTACATGGACCGGCTCGACTACGTGTCCATGATGTGCAACGAGCACGCCTACGTGCTCGCGATCGAGAAGCTGCTCGGCGTCGAGGTGCCGCTGCGCGCGCAGTATATCCGCGTCATGTTCGACGAGATCACGCGCATCCTGAACCACCTGCTCGGGCTGGGCACGCACGGCCTCGACCTCGGCGCGATGACGGTGTTCCTGTACTGCTTCCGCGAGCGCGAGGATCTGTTCGACTGCTACGAGGCGGTGTCCGGGGCGCGCATGCACGCGGCCTACTACCGCCCCGGGGGCGTGTACCGCGACCTGCCGGACGCGATGCCGCAGTACACCGAGTCTAGGTTCCGCAACGCGCGCACGGTGCGCGAACTGAACCGCAACCGCCAGGGCTCGCTGCTCGATTTCATCGAGGACTTCACCGAGCGCTTCCCGAAGTGCGTCGACGACTACGAGACGCTGCTCACCGAGAACCGCATCTGGAAGCAGCGCACGGTCGGCATCGGCGTGGTCTCGCCCGAGCGCGCGCTCGCCCTCGGCTTCACCGGCCCGATGCTGCGCGGCTCGGGAGTGGCCTGGGACATCCGCAAGAAGCAGCCCTACGAGGTGTACGACCGGCTCGAATTCGACGTGCCGATCGGCAAGAACGGCGACTCGTACGACCGCTACCTGGTGCGCATCGAGGAAATGCGCCAGTCCAACCGCATCGTCAGGCAGTGCGTCGACTGGCTGCGCAACAATCCCGGCCCGGTGATCACCGACAACCACAAGGTGGCGCCGCCCTCGCGCGTCGACATGAAGTCGAACATGGAGGAGCTGATCCACCACTTCAAGCTGTTCACCGAGGGCATGCACGTGCCCGAAGGCGAGGCCTTCGTCTCGATCGAGCATCCCAAGGGCGAGTTCGGCGTGTACCTGGTCTCCGACGGCGCCAACAAGCCCTACCGGCTGAAGCTGCGCTCGCCGGCCTACGCGCACCTGTCGGGCATGGACGAGCTCTCGCGCGGCCACATGCTGGCGGACGCGGTGACGGTGATCAGCACGCTGGACATCGTTTTCGGCGACATCGATCGGTAAGCGCGATGCTCTCCCGAGAGGCACTCAGCAAGATCGACCGCGAAATCGGCAAGTACCCGCCTGCGCAGAAGCGCTCGGCGGTGATGGCGGCGCTCATCATCGCCCAGGACGAGAAGGGCTGGCTGTCGACCGAGCTGATGGATTACGTCGCGCACTATCTCGACATGGCGCCGGTGGCCGTGTACGAGGTAGCGAGCTTCTACAACATGTACAACCTCGGGCCCACCGGCAAGTACAAGCTCACGATCTGCACCTGCCTGCCGTGCGGGCTGCAGGGCTCGCTCGATGCTGCCGACCACCTGAAGGAGCGGCTCGGCATCGACTTCGGCGAGACCACCGCGGACGGGCGCTTCACCCTCAAGGAGGGCGAGTGCATGGGCGCCTGCGCGATGTCGCCGGTCGTGCTGGTGAACAACAAGCGCATGTGCGACACCATGTCGCCGGAGAAGCTCGACGCGCTGATCGACGAGCTGACGGGAAAGGGCTGAGATGCTCGATTACGGACCGGATGCGATCCTCATGGCCGGGCTGGACGGCGCGAACTGGCGCGTCGCGGACTACGAGAAGCGCGGCGGCTACGCGGCGCTGAAGAAGCTGCTCGCCGGGAAAGTGGCGCCCGATGCGGTGGTCGCCGAGGTGAAGAAATCGGCGCTGCGCGGGCGCGGCGGCGCAGGTTTCCCGACCGGCCTGAAGTGGAGCTTCATGCCGCGCCAGTACCAGGGCGACAAGTACATCGTGTGCAACTCCGACGAGGGCGAGCCCGGCACCTGCAAGGACCGCGACATCCTGCGCTACAACCCGCACGCGGTGATCGAGGGGATGGCGATCGCCGGCTACGCCACCGGAGCGAGCGCCGGATACAACTACGTGCACGGCGAGATCTGGGCTGTCTACGAGCAGTTCGAGGAAGCGCTGCGCGAGGCCTATGCGGCCGGCTACCTCGGCAAGAACATCCTCGGCTCGGCCTACGGCTTCGAGCTGTACGCGCACCCGGGATATGGCGCCTACATCTGCGGCGAGGAGACTGCGCTGCTCGAATCGCTCGAGGGCAAGAAGGGTCAGCCGCGCTTCAAGCCGCCTTTCCCGGCGAGCTTCGGCCTGTACGGCAAGCCGACCACCATCAACAACACCGAGACCTT
>DASPRB010000199.1:0-2869 GCA_035624675.1 Burkholderiales bacterium | reverse complement strand
GGCGATGCTGTTCATCACCCACGACCTGCGCGTCGCCGCGCAGGTGTGCGACTACGTCGCCGTGATGTCGCAGGGGCGCATCGTCGAGCAGGGCCCGGCGGCGCAGGTGTTCCGCGCCCCGCAGCACGAGTACACGCGCGCTCTGTTTGCCGCCGCGCCCGGGCGCGATTTCGCCTTCGGCGCAGCCTGAGCGCGATCTATATACTTGCGCGCATGCGCTCGCCTTCGATCGACCTGCTCCACGCGCTGAGCACGCGCGGCCCCCAGCCGCGCGCCGCGCTCGCCGCTGCCTGTCGGCTGCGCAAGGCCGACCTGGAGCGCTGCCTGGCGCGCCTGGGCGGAAACGGCTTCGTCGCGACCGACGGCGAGCTGGTGCGGCTTGCCGCGCCGTTCGATTTTCTGGACGCCGGACGCATCGCCGCGGGCCTCGGCGCACGGGCGTCGCGCGTGCGGGTCGACGTGCTCGATGCCTGTCCCTCAACCAGCACGGCGCTCATGCGCGACTCGGCGCCGCCGCTCGTGCGCTTGCTGCTCACCGAGGAGCAGGTGCAGGGCCGCGGGCGGCGCGGGCGGCGCTGGCTCTCCTGCGTGGGCGCGGGGATCGCGATGTCGCTGCGCTGCGCCTTCTCGCGCAGCGTACGCGAGCTCGCGGCGCTGCCGCTCGCGGCGGGAGTGGCCGCGACGCGCGCGCTGCGCTCGCTCGGTGCCTCCGATGCGGCGCTGAAGTGGCCGAACGACCTGCTGGTGCGCGGCGCCAAGCTGGGCGGCATCCTGACCGAGACGCGCACGCAGGACGGACGCGTGCTGGGAGTCGTCGGCATCGGGCTCAATTGCCGCTCGACGCCAGCGCTCGAAGGGCGCCTCGGGCACCGCGTCGCGGCACTGGAGGAATTCGTCGCGCCCTGCCCCTCGCGCAACGAGGTAGCCGCGCGCGTGGCCGCCGAGCTTCTCGATGCGATGGACAGCTTCGACGCGGCGGGCCTGGCAGGCTTCAAGGACGAATGGGAAGCGCTGCACGCGCACGCCGGCCAGCGCCTGCGCGTGCGGCTCGCCGACGGGCGCGTGCTGGCGGGCATCGCCGACGGGCTCGCGGAGGACGGCGGTCTGCGGCTGCGCACGCGCAGCGGAGTGCGCGCAGTCAGAACCGGGCGGGTTGTGTCCGCCAGGGCCGTATGATTCTCGCCATAGACGCCGGCAACTCGCGTGTGAAGTGGGGCTGGTACGACGGCAGACAGTGGCTCAACCTCACGACGGTGTCGCTGATCGAGTTCGCCGCTGCGAGCCACGACATCAATCCTTTCGCCGCGACGCACGAGGATCCGGAGCGCATCGTGATCTCGAACGTCGCGGGCGACGGCGCTCATCAGCTGCTGGTCAACTGGACCAGCATCTTCGAGGCCGAACCGCTATGGCTCACGGGCGAAGCCGAACGCTGCGGCGTCAGGAGCCGCTACGAGCGTCCGGAAAGACTCGGCTCGGACCGGTGGGCGGCCCTGGTCGCGGCGCGCGCCATCGAGCGCGGCCCGTGCCTGGTCGTGAGCGCGGGCACCACCACGACCGCGGACATGCTCTCCGCGGAGGGAGAGTTCCTCGGCGGCGTCATCCTGCCCGGAGTCGAGCTGATGCGCTTCGTGCTGCACGAGCACACCGGGCGCCTGCCGCTGCAGGAAGGGCGCTTCAGCACGATGCCGCGCAACACGGTCGACGCGATCGAGACCGGCTGCCGCCACGCGCAGGCGGGCGCGGTCGAACGCATGTACCGCGCCATGGGCGGGGCGCCGGCCTGTCTGGTGAGCGGCGGCGCTGGCCAGTCGCTGATGGAGCAACTCGACCTTCCCTGCCGCTACGTCGAGAACCTGGTGCTCGATGGCCTGGCGCGCATCGCGCTGAGCGAGCCGCGCGACCGCTCCGCGGCACAATAGCGGCCATGCGCACGCTGTTCCTGCTGCTGCTGCTCGCCAACCTCGCGTTCTTCGCCTGGGTGCAGTACCTGTCGCCGCCCGATCCGTATTCCGACCCGCGCCCGCTGGCGCGCGAGATCGCACCCGGGCGCCTGCCGCTGCTGCCGCCCGCCGGCGGCACCGCCCCGCGCAGCTAGCCGATCGGCAGCGTGCCGTTCGGCACGTGTTGGGCGACCAGCGCGAGCAAGCGGTCGGCGCGCACAGGTTTGGTCATGTAGCCGACCGCGCCCAGCTCACGGCCCCGGTGCTCGCCGTCCTCGACCGACGTCAGGAAGATCACCGGAATGTAAGGCAGCGACTCGTCGGCCTTGAGCACGGAGACGAACTCGAAGCCGTCCATGTACGGCATCAGGATGTCGCAGATGATCAGGTCGGGGGGACTCGCAACCACCGAGTACCCCGCCTCGATCGCGTCGTGGGCCAGACGCACCTCGTAGCCGGCCGAAGACAGGTGCAGCCGCAGCAGGTCGAGAATGCTCTCGTCGTCGTCTACCACCAGTATGCTGGCAACCATCGCTTCACGCTCGCACCCGCGGGTCGGGACGACCGGGACCAAGCTCCGGCCGAGCGCCTCGCCCCCAAGGGCTCCCGTCAACCGTCTATACGGGATCCGATTCTAAAGGGCTTTGGCGTACGTGTAACCGCCGCGGGCTTCCGCACCCGAATCGTCGGTCTCGGGGCCTAGCGCCAATGCGTTAGCTCGCTATGCCCCGAGAATCACCCTGCCACTTCACTCCGACGAATGCCGCCGACCGGATCAGTCGTGCTCGCGGCGGCGCCCCCTACCCGTCATGATCTTCAGCCACGCATGGCCTTCAAAAGCCTGGCCGGATTTCGTCGTACCGGTCACCTTGCCTTCGGTGTCACCAGCCTGGAAATTCGCCTTGGCGAAGTCGAAGAAGCAGAGC
>DASPRB010000185.1:0-37244 GCA_035624675.1 Burkholderiales bacterium | reverse complement strand
CGGCAAGGGCGGCAAGACGCGCAGCGTGCCGGTCGGCGCGAAGGCGCGCGCGGCGCTGCGCGACTGGCTCGCGGCGCGCGCGCAGCTCGCGCGCCCGGGCGAGCGCGCGCTGTTCGTCGGCGCGCGCGGCGCGCGCATCGCCCCCGGCAGCGTGCGTGCGCGGCTGGCGGCGTGGGCGCGCGCGCGCGGCCTGGAGACGCGCCTGCACCCCCACATGCTGCGCCACTCCTTCGCCACGCACGTGCTGCAGTCCTCGCAGGACCTGCGCGCGGTGCAGGAGATGCTTGGACACGCGAGCATCTCGAGCACGCAGGTGTACACGCATCTCGACTTCCAGAGCCTCGCCAAGGTGTATGACGCGGCTCATCCCAGGGCGAGGAAGAAATGACGCCGGCGCTGCTGCTGAAGACCGGGCGCGACAAGTCGCTGCGCCGGCGCCATCCCTGGATCTTCTCGGGCGCGGTAGCGCGCATCGAGGGGGAGCCCGGGCGCGGCGACACCGTCGCGGTGAAAGATGTGGGGGGCAAGACGCTCGCGCTCGCCGCCTACAGCCCGAGCTCGCAGATCCGGGCGCGTGCCTGGACGTTCGATCCGTCCGTCGAAATCGATGCGCGATTCCTGCGGCACCGGCTGGAGAGCGCGCTTGCGCTGCGCGCGCAGTTGCCCGCGGCGCGTCACACGAACGCGCTGCGCCTCGTGCACGGCGAGTCCGACGGCCTGCCCGGCCTCGTGGTCGACCGCTACGCGGACGTGCTGGTCGCGCAGTTCCTGGCGGCCGGCGTGGAGCGCTGGCGCGAGCCGATCCTGGACGCGCTCGCCGAGTTGACGGGCTGTGAAGCGGTATTCGAACGATCGGACGCCGACGTGCGCAGGCTGGAAGGGCTCGCACCGCGGGCAGGCTTCGTGCGCGGCGACCGCAGCGCCGCGCGCTGCACGATCGTCGAGTATGGGCTGGACTTCCACGTCGACGTGAGCGAGGGGCAGAAGACCGGTTTCTTTCTCGACCAGCGCGACAACCGGCAGCGGGTGCGCGCGCTCGCGGCCGGGCGAGCGGTGCTGGACGGTTTTTGCTACACCGGCGGCTTCTCGCTCGCGGCGCTCGCCGGGGGCGCGGCGCGCGTGCTGGCGCTGGAGAGCTCGGCCGCGGCGCTCGCGGTGGCGCGCGAGAACCTGGCCGCCAATCCGCTCGAGCGGTCGCGCGTGAGCTTCGAGCAGGCCGATGTCTTCGCGCGCCTGCGCGAGCTGCGCGACAGCGGGGCGCGCTTCGACCTGGTGGTGCTCGATCCGCCGAAGTTCGCGCCGACCGCGGCGCAGGCGGAGAAGGCCGCGCGCGCCTACAAGGACGTCAACCTGCTGGCCTTCAAGCTGCTCTCGCCGGGGGGGCTGCTCGCGACCTTCTCCTGCTCGGGCGGCGTCTCGCGCGAGCTGTTCCAGTCGATCCTGGCCGGCGCGGCGCTCGACGCAGGGGTCGAAGCGAAGATCATCGAGCGCTTCGGAGCGGCGGCCGACCATCCCGTGGCGCTGGAGTTCCCCGAAGGCGACTACCTGAAGGGGTTTCTGCTGCTGCGCTCGTAGCGGGCGCCGCCGGGCGGTAGAATTCCGCTCTTCGCCAGGAGCGGACATGCAGCAGGAGAACATGGTTCCCGTGACCATCCTCACGGGCTTTCTGGGCAGCGGCAAGACGACGCTCTTGAACCGCATCCTCAAGGAGGAGCACGGCCACCGCATCGCGGTAATCGAGAACGAGTTCGGCGAGATCGGCGTCGACAACGACATCATCGAGAAATCCGACGAGCAGATCGTCGAGATGAACAACGGCTGCATCTGCTGCACGGTGCGCGGCGACCTGATCCGCATCCTCGGCGAGCTGAAGGACAAGCGCAGCCAGGGCGCGCTCGATTTCAACCGCGTGGTGATCGAGACCACAGGCATGGCCGACCCGGGCCCGGTGGCGCAGACCTTCTTCACCGACGAGGAAATCGGCAACTACTACCTGCTCGACTCGATCATCACCCTGGTCGACGCGAAGCACGCCGAAAAACAGCTCGACGAGTTTCGTGAAGCGCAGGAGCAGGTCGGATTCGCCGACCGGATCCTCATGTCGAAGACGGACCTGGTCGGCGACGAAGAAGTCAGGAAGCTCTCCGAGCGCATTCGCAGCATGAATCCGCGCGCGCCGATCAAGAAAATCCACTTCGGCAATGCGCCGATCGCCGAGGTGCTCGACATCCGCGGCTTCAACCTGAACGCGATCCTCGAGCTCGATCCGGAGTTTCTGGTCGACTCGCACCACGAGCACCACGACGAGGTGGAGTCTTTCGTGTTCCGCTCCGACAAGCCCTTCGATGGCGACAAGCTCGAGCAGTTCCTGTCGGGCATGATCCAGGTCTACGGCCCGGACCTGCTGCGCTACAAGGGCGTCCTGTGGATGAAGGGCAATTCCCAGCGCGTGGTTTTCCAGGGCGTGCACATGATGATGGGCGGCGATCTCGGCAAGCCCTGGGCCAAGGGCGAGAAGAAGCAGTCGACGATGGTGTTCATCGGCAAGAAGCTGCCGCGCGATCTGTTCCTCGCCGGCCTGGAGCAGTGCCTGGCGAAATGAGCCTCCCGGGCGGCGAGCAGTTCCACGGCACCACCATCCTGTCGGTGCGGCGCGGCGCGAGCGTGGCGCTCGGCGGCGATGGCCAGGTGACGCTCGGCAACGTGGTGCTCAAGGCGGGCGCGCGCAAGGTGCGGCGCCTGTACAACGACCGCATCCTGGCCGGCTTCGCCGGCGGCACCGCCGACGCCTTCACGCTGTTCGAGCGCTTCGAGGCGAAGCTCGACAAGCACCAGGGCAACGTGATGCGCTCGGCGGTCGAGCTCGCCAAGGACTGGCGCACCGACCGCATCCTCAGGCGCCTGGAGGCGATGCTCGCGGTCGCCGACCGTGAGCACTCGCTCATCATCACCGGCATGGGCGACGTGCTCGAGCCCGAAGAGGGCATCGTGGCGATCGGCTCGGGCGGCCCCTACGCGCAGAGCGCGGCGCGCGCGCTGCTGGAGAACACCGAGCTCGGGGCGCGCGACATCGTCGACAAGGCGCTCGCCATCGCGGCCGACTTGTGCATCTACACCAATCAGCGGCGCGTCATCGAGGTGCTCGAATGACGCAGATGACGCCGCAGGAGATCGTGCACGAGCTGGACAAGAACATCGTCGGGCAGGAGCGCGCCAAGCGCGCGGTGGCGATCGCGCTCCGCAACCGCTGGCGCCGCCAGCAGGTGGGCGAGCCGCTGCGCCAGGAGATCACGCCGAAGAACATCCTGATGATCGGCCCGACCGG
The DNA here is from genome assembly GCA_035624675.1 of Burkholderiales bacterium. GTDB lineage: Bacteria > Pseudomonadota > Gammaproteobacteria > Burkholderiales > SG8-39 > DAHVFK01. The sequence goes on along the minus strand of DASPRB010000185.1, from coordinate 33,919 downwards.
GGTCGGCAAGACCGAGATCGCGCGGCGCCTGGCGCGGCTGGCGGACGCGCCCTTCATCAAGGTCGAAGCGACCAAGTTCACCGAGGTCGGCTACGTCGGGCGCGACGTCGACACGATCGTGCGCGACCTGGTCGAGATCAGCGTCAAGCAGACGCGCGAGGGCGCGATGCGCGCCGTGCGCACGCGCGCGCAGGACGCCGCCGAGGAGCGCGTCCTGGATGCGCTGCTGCCCCCGGCGCGCGGCGCGGAAGCCGAGGAGAGCGTTACTCGTCAGAAGTTCAGGAAGAAGCTGCGCGAGGGCGAGCTGGACGACAAGGATATCGAGATCGAGGTGTCGGCCGCGCCGGCGCAGATGGAGATCCTCGCGCCGCCGGGCATGGAGGAGCTCACCTCGCAGATCCAGGGCATGTTCCAGAATCTCGCCGGCGGGCGCAGGAAGCTGAGAAGGCTGCGCATCCGCGAGGCGATGCAGCTGCTCACGGAGGAGGAAGCCGCGCGCCTGGTGAACGACGACGAGCTGAAGGCCAGGGCGCTCGCCAACGCCGAGCAGAACGGCATCGTGTTCCTGGACGAGATCGACAAGATTGCGAGCCGCGGCGAGATCGCCGGGGCAGACGTCTCGCGCCAGGGCGTGCAGCGCGACCTGCTGCCGCTCGTGGAGGGCACCACGGTGTCGACCAAGTACGGCATGGTCAAGTCGGATCACATCCTGTTCATCGCCTCGGGCGCCTTCCACCTCGCCAAGCCCTCCGACCTCATCCCGGAGCTGCAGGGGCGCTTCCCGATCCGCGTCGAGCTCGACTCGCTGTCGGTCGACGACTTCGAGCGCATCCTCACCTCGACCGATGCGAGCCTGATCAAGCAGTACGAAGCCCTGCTCGCGACCGAGGGTGTGCGGCTCGAGTTCCGGCCGGAAGCCCTGAGGCGCCTCGCGCAGATCGCCTTCCAGGTGAACGAGAAGACGGAGAACATCGGCGCGCGCCGCCTGTACACGGTGCTGGAGAAGCTGCTCGAGGAGATCTCCTTCGAGGCCGGCAAGCGCGGCGCAGCGAGCGTGACGATCGACGCGGCCTATGTCGATGCGCGGCTCGGCGAGCTGGCGAGGAACGAGGACCTGGCGCGCTACGTACTCTAGCGATTGCGGAGAGTTTCGGCGTCGGCGAGCCGGCGCGTCCCTTCGCGCAGGAAGCTCATCTGGCGGTTGAAGCGGGTGCAGCTGCGGCAGATGGCGAAGTGCAGGCGCAGCGCCACGCGCTCGCCGAAGCCGAGGCGGCGATCCAGCCCCTGAGACACGAGCCGGGTCACTTCCCTGCACGAGAGAATGGGTTTCATCTGCGCGACGTCTCCTGCACGCCGAACCAGCGGGCTTCGAGGCACAGCCTGAGGGCCATGCGGGCGCGGTAGAGCATCACCCAGCAGTTGGTCGGGGTGATGCCCAGCTCCTTACAGATCTCGTCGGTCTCCAGTCCCATGTGCTCGCGCATCATGAACGCACGCGCGGTCTTGGCCGGCAATCCCGCCAGGCAGGCCTCGAGCACCTCGAAGAATTGGACCTGCTCGAGAGAGGCGTCCGGGTCGCGCCACGCGGCGACCGGCGCTCCCCAGTGGCCGCTGCGGTCGAAGAGCTCTTCCAGCGCCGCGGCGTCATCGGCGTCGTCCAGCGAAGCCTGCGGCTCCCGGTTCGCGCGGCGGATCGCGTCGATGATCTTGTGCTTGAGTATGCCGGTGAGCCAGGTGCGCAGCTCGGAGCGCCCGGCGTAGCTCGCCTCGGCGCCGAGCGCCGCGAGCAGGGTCTCCTGCACGGCGTCCTCGGCCGCATCCCGGTCGCGCAGCTGCAGGCGCGCGAAGCGCAGCAGGTAGGCGCGCTGCTGCTCGATACGGCTGCGAAAGTCGTCTGGCGGGGTCATGGAAGGCGGAACCGGCCGGGGACTTTACCCGCCCCCCTGTACGGCGGGCAACCCTTCGCCCGGGCGCGGCGGGGGGTCTTGAAAGCCCGCCGCCTCCCCCCATTTTCGCTGCAGCAGGACCTATTTCAGGCAAGCAGAGCATAGGAGAGGCATATGGCAACCATCACCCGTTTGGACCCGTTCAACGACCTGGTGGACGATCTGTTCAAGGGCTTCCTCCTGCGGCCGATGTACGCGGAGCCGCGCGGCGAGACCGTGCGCATGAAAGTCGACGTCCTCGAGAAGGACGGCGCCTACCTCGTGAGCGCGGAGCTGCCGGGAGTGAGCAGGGAGGACGTCCAGGTGACGATCGACGGCGCGCAGGTGACGCTTAGCGCCGAGGTCAAGCGCGAGAAGGAAGTCGCGGCGAACGAGCGCGTGCTGCACAGCGAGCGCGTGTACGGCAAGGCGGCGCGCAGCTTCACGCTGCCGCAGGAAGTCGACGAGAGCAGGGCCGAAGCGAAACTGCGCGACGGCGTGCTCGAGCTCACCCTGCCCAAGAAGGCCGCGGCGGCCCGCAGACAGATCGCGATCAACTGATGAGCGCGCGGCAGGGCGCGCGCAAGGGCCGGCGACCGCCGGCCCTTTTTTCTTTGTAGAATCGGCATGCCATGACCGACGCCGCCGACGCCGCCGCCAAGGCGCGCATCCTCGCCGAAGCGCTGCCCTACATCCGCCGGTTCCACGGCAAGACGATCGTGGTGAAGTTCGGCGGCAACGCGATGGTCGATGCGTCGCTGCAGGCGGGATTTGCGCGCGACGTCGTGCTGCTCAAGCTCGTCGGCATGGACCCGGTGGTGGTGCACGGCGGCGGGCCGCAGATCGAGCGCCTGCTCAAGCAGCTCGGCATCAAGAGCGAATTCGTGCACGGCATGCGCGTGACCGACGCGGCGACCATGGACGTGGTCGAGATGGTGCTCGGCGGCGCGGTCAACAAGGACATCGTCACGCTGATCAACCAGGCGGGCGGCAAGGCGGTGGGGCTGACGGGCCAGGACGGCGGCTTCATCCGTGCGCGCAAGCTGATGATGCCTTCGCCCGAGCGGCCGAGCGAGCTGCTCGACATCGGGCAAGTGGGCGAGGTGGAGTCGATCGACCCCCGCGTGATCGACTCGCTCGAGCAGGGCGGCTTCATTCCCGTCGTGGCGCCGATCGGCGTGGGCGCCGACGGCGTGTCCTACAACATCAATGCCGATCTCGTCGCCGGCAAGCTCGCCGAGGTGCTGCACGCCGAGAAGCTGATCTTGATGACCAATACGCCGGGCGTGCTGGACGAGCAGGGCAGGCTGCTCACCGGGATCACGCCACGCCAGATCGACGAGATGGTCGCGGCCGGGACGCTGTCCGGCGGCATGCTGCCCAAGATCTCCTCCGCGCTCGAGGCGGCGCGCTCGGGCGTCAGGAGCGTGCACATCATCGATGGCCGCGTGCCCCACGCGCTGCTGCTCGAAGTGCTGACCGACCGCGGGGTCGGCACGCTGATCCGCTCGCGCTGATGCGCCTCGCACGCGTGCCGCCCTCGCGGCGGGTGTGGATCTTCGATCTGGACAACACGCTGCACGACGCCGGCGCGCGCATCTTTCCTTCGATGCACGAGCAGATCAACGATTATCTGATGCGCCACTTCGGCGTCGACGAGGACGGCGCCAACGCGATGCGGCGCGGCTTCTGGCAGCGCTACGGCACCACGCTGAACGGGCTGATGCGGCACTACGGTACCGACCCGCGGAGGTTCCTCGCCGAAACCCACCGCTTCCCGGAGCTCGCCGACATGGTGGTGCACGAGAACGCCCTGCGGCACGCGCTCGGGCGCCTGGGCGGCAAGAAGCTCGTGTTCTCGAACGCGCCGCGCCACTATGTCGATCAGGTGCTGCGCGCGATCGGCGTGGCGCGCTGGTTCGACGCGGTCTACACCATCGAGGATGCCCGCTTCCGCGGCAAGCCGGCGCTGTACGGCTTCCACGTGCTGCTGCGCAACCACGACCTGGATCCGCATCGTTGCGCCTTCATCGACGACGCCTTGGAGAATCTGCGCGCCGCCAAGCGCCTGGGCATGAATACGGTGTGGGTCAGCCGCACGCGCAGGCGCGTGCCGTACGTCGACCTGCGCGTCGCATCGGTGCTCGAGCTGCCCCGGCTCGTGTTCCGGCAGGCTTGAGCTAGAATCGCGCACACTTGCGCTCCTAGCCCTATGCCCCGCGCCAAAGGCGAACGCCGGCTCGAGATCCTGAAAACCCTTGCGCAGATGCTCGAGGCGCCGCGCTGGGAACGCGTGACCACGGCCGCGCTCGCTGGCCAGTTGCGCGTGTCGGAAGCGGCGCTGTACCGCCATTTCGCATCCAAGGCCCAGATGTACGAGGGCTTGATCGAGTTCATCGAGAACTCGGTGTTCTCGCTGGCGAACCGGATCTCTCAGGACGAGCCGAACGGATCCGAGCAGGCCGCCAAGCTGGTCGAGATGCTGCTCGCGTTCGCCGAGAAGAATCCCGGCATGGTACGCGTCATGATCGGTGACGCGCTGGTGGGCGAGCACGAGCGCCTGCAGGCGCGCATGAACCGGTTCTTCGACCGCTTCGAGGCGACGCTAAAGCAGGCGCTGCGGCTAGCCGCGAGCCAGACCGCCGCCGCCGAGAACGACGTCGCGGCGCGAGCCGCGACGCTGCTTTGTTATACCGTCGGCAGCCTGCACCAGTTCGCGCGCAGCGGCTTCACGAGGAAGCCCTCGGAGGGATTCGCCGCGCAACGCCGTCACCTGTTCGCCTGAGCGGCGGCCAGGGCGCAGACCGGGCAATCGGGATCCTTTGATACGCGCACCGAGCGCCATTCGGTGCTGCGGGCGTCGAGCATCAGCAGGCGCCCGTACGCCGGCTGACCGGCGCCCGAGACGATCTTCACGGCCTCCAGCGCCTGCATCGCACCGATCATGCCGGTGAGCGGAGCGAACACGCCCATCACCGCGCAGCGCAGCTCCTCGGTTTCGCCGCCTTCGGGAAACAGGCAGGCGTAGCAGGGCGCGCCGGTCCTGCGCGGGTCGAACACCGCGATCTGGCCGTCGAAACGGATGGCGGCCCCCGACACGAGCGGCCGCGCGTGGCGCACGCAGGCGCGGTTCACCGCGTGCCGCGTAGCGAAATTGTCGGAGCAGTCGAGCACCACGTCGGCGCCGGCGACCAGGCGTTCGAGCTCTGCGCCGTCCAGCCGAGCGGCGAGCGGCACCAGTTCCACCTCCGGATTGAGCGCGCCGAGCGCGGCGGCGGCGGCGTCCACCTTGCGCGCGCCGATCGAATCGGCGCGGTAGAGGATCTGACGCTGCAGGTTGGTGAGGTCGACCCGGTCGGGATCGGCGAGCGTCAGCCGGCCGATGCCGCTCGCGGCGAGGTACAGGGCGGCCGGGCAGCCGAGCCCTCCCGCGCCGATTACCAGAGCGCGCGCCGCGCGCAGTCGCTCCTGACCCTCTACTCCGATCTCCGGCAGCAGGATGTGCCGGCTGTAGCGCAGCAACTGTTCGTCGTTCAAGTTCCGACTAGCTGCCGGCTTTGCGCTGGGCGACGGCCTTGGATGCCTGCCCCTGGACCGGCTGCCCCTTGAGATAGGCGAGCGCCTGCTGCAACTGGAAGTCGTCCTTCGCGCCGAACTCGACCGGCTTGGCCGGCGCGGCCGGCTTCGCGACGGCGGCCTCCGGCTCCTGCTGCTCGGTCTGCGCCGGCGCCGCACCGCTCTGGCTGTTGTCGAGGTGGTGCTGCAGATCGACTTCGCGCAGGGTGGTCTTCGGCTGGCCGGGCTCGTCGACGATCAGGTCTGGGGTGATACCCTTTGCCTGGATCGAGCGTCCGCTCGGCGTGAAATAGCGTGCGGTCGTCAACTTGATCGCCGTATTGTTGTTGAGCGGCATGATCGTCTGCACGGAGCCCTTGCCGAAGGTCTGGGTGCCGATCAGCGTGGCACGCTTGTGATCCTGCAGCGCGCCCGCCACGATCTCCGAGGCGGACGCCGAGCCGCCGTTCACCAGCACGACCATGGGAACGGTCTTGACGCCGGCGGGCAGGCTCTTCAGGAAGTCGTCGCCGTCGGTGCGCAGGTAGTCGTCCGGCGTCGCCAAATACTTCTTCTTCGATTCCTCGGTGCGCCCGTCGGTCGAGACGACGAGTGCGTTGGGCTGCAGGAAGGCGGACGAGACCGCCACCGCGCCGTACAGCAGGCCGCCGGGGTCGTTGCGCAGGTCGAGCACCAGCCCCTTGAGCGCGCCCTGGCGGTACATGTCGCGCAGCTGCTTCACGAGCGCCTCGGGGGTCGACTCCTGGAATTGCGACACCCGCACCCAGCCGTAGCCCGGCTCGATCAGCTTGGACTTCACGCTGCGTACGTGGATGATCGCGCGCGTCAGCGTCACCACGATGGGCTGCGTCTCGCCTTTTCTGGCGATGGTGAGCGTGATCTTGGTATCGGGCTTGCCGCGCATGCGCTTGACTGCGTCGTTCAGCGTCATGCCCTTCACCGGCGTGTCGTCCAGCTTGATGATCAGGTCGCCCGGCTTGATGCCCGCCTTGTACGCCGGCGTGTCCTCGATCGGCGAGACGACCTTGACGAACCCGTCCTCCATGCCGACCTCGATGCCCAGGCCGCCGAACTGTCCTTGGGTACCCACCTGCAGCTCGCGGTAGGCGTCGGCGTCGAGATAAGCCGAGTGCGGATCGAGGTCCGAGAGCATGCCGTTGATCGCGCCGGTGATCAGCTTCTTGTCCGACACCGGCTCGACGTAGTTCTGCTTGATGGTGCCGAACACGTCGGTGAAGGCGCGCAGCTCGTTGACCGGCAGCGGCCCCTCCGCGTCGCGATCGGCGATCGCCTGCAGGTTGAGGCTTATCAGTACGCCGGCGACGACGCCGAGAAGGACGAGTCCTAGACCACGAAGTTTGCTGCGCATAGCGTTTGCTTCCTCAGGCGGCAGGATGCCGGATCACGCGCCTCACTTGAGATTGACCCACGTCAAGGGGTCGAAAGGCTTACCCAGATGCCGCAGCTCAAAGTATAAACCCGATTCCGCGCTGCCACCGGTGGCGCCGACGGTGGCGATCGGCTCGCCCGCGGCAACTATGTCACCGACTTGCTTCAGCAAGGTCTCGTTGTTCGCGTAAACCGATAAATATGCCTCGCCGTGATCGATGATGAGCAGGTTGCCGAAGCCCCTCATCCAGTCGGCGAACACGACCTGTCCGGCGGCGATCGCTCTCACCGTACGGCCCTCGGGCGCGCGGATAAAGACCCCTTTGAGATTGATGCCGGCATTGCCCCTTGGAGCGCCGAAGCGCCCGGTGAGTTCCCCCTGCACCGGCAGGCGCAGCTTGCCTCGCAGGGTATCGAACGGGCCGCTCGCCGAGCCGAGCTCGGGCACCTTCTCGACGCGCGCGTAGCCGGCACCCGGCTTCGTGGCGAGCACTCGGCCGATCTCTTCCACCAAGCGCGAGAGGCGTGCCTCGTCCGCGCGCAACACTTTGATCTGCTTTTGGTCGCGGCGTATCTCGTCGCCGAGCTTGGCCAGGATCCGGCGCCGCTCGCGCTGCTCGGCCAGCACCCGCTCGCGATCGGCTCGTTGCGCGCGCGTGACCTCCGCCAGGCGAGCAGTGCGCGCGTCGAGCTCGCGCCGCAGATCGGCGAGCTCGGCCAGTCCGTCGCGCATCGAGGCCACGAGCTCGGCGGACGCCTGCGACACGCGCGTCAAGTAGTACAACTTGCGCGCGACCTCCGCCGGATCCTCGCCGGATAGCGCCAGGCGCAGCGCGCCGGGCGCGCCGCCCTCGTAGCGCGCGGCCAGAATCCTGCCGAGCGCTGCCCGCTGCAGGGCGAGCCTTTCGGTCAGGCCGCGACGGCGCGCTTCGAGCGCGACGGACTGCGCCTGCAGCACATGACCGTCCGCGTCGAGCCGGGTGAGAGCGCGATTGGCGTCCGAGATTGCGCGCTCCGATTCGCGCAGCGCGTCGCGCGCCTCGCGACGAGAAGCTTGCTTTTCGTTCAGCTCGGTGCTGAGCGCCGCGATGCGCGCCCTGAGCGCGGCTAGGTCGCGCTCGCGCTTGCCGGCGTGCGCCGGCGCGGCCAGGACCGCGGCAACGAGCACGAGCGCTGCGATCCGCGCGGGGTTCAGGCCTTTGCCTTGCCCTGGGCAGAGACCGCCGAGATGCGTCGGGCGATCTCCTGCTCGTCGCCGAGGTAGCGATGTCCGAGGGGGCGCAGCCGCTCGTCGAGCTCGTAGACGAGCGGTACGCCGGTTGGGATGTTCAGGCCGACGATATCTGTGTCGGAGATGCCGTCGAGGTACTTGACCAGGGCGCGCAGCGAATTGCCGTGCGCGGCCACGAGCACGCGCTTGCCGGAGCGCATCGCAGGCGCGATCTTTCCTTCCCAATACGGCAGGACGCGTGCCACCGTGTCCTTGAGGCACTCGGTGAGCGGCATGCCCTGCGCCGCGAGTTCCGCGTAGCGGGCATCGCCCGCGGCGAGCCGAGGATCATCCGGCGTGAGCGCGGGCGGTCGCGTGTCGTAGCTGCGGCGCCAGGCGAGCACCTGCGGTTCGCCGAACTTCGCTGCCGTCTCGGCCTTGTCCAGGCCCTGCAGAGCTCCGTAATGTCTTTCGTTCAGTCGCCAGCTCTTCTCCACCGGCAGCCACATCGCGTCCATCTCCTCCAGCACCAGCCACAGCGTCCTGATGGCGCGCCTGAGCACCGAGGTGAAAGCGAGGTCGAAGGCGAAGCCCTGCGCGCGCAGCAAGCGGCCGGCCGCGCGCGCTTCTTCGACGCCTTTCACGGACAGATCGACATCGGTCCAGCCGGTGAAACGGTTCTCGCGGTTCCAGTCGGACTCGCCGTGGCGCAGGAGGACGAGCTTATGGGCGGCTTGCATCGCGGTCGGCTCGGGAGCCCAGCTATTCTATAATACGAACCTTGTTTCCTGCGGGCCGTGCCGCGCGGCCGTAAACACATGAAGCGCGACCAGTTTGATCTGATCGAGAAGCAGGAGCACATCGAGCAGGCCGCGCGCGCCCTGAAGGCGATGTCGCACCCGCTGCGGCTCAAGATCCTGTGCGTGCTGGGCCCCAGCGAGCTGAGCGTGCAGGACATCGTCGACGCGGTGGGCACCTCGCAGTCGAATATTTCGCAGCATCTGGCGATCCTGCGCGACAAGTCGGTGCTGCGCACGCGCAAGGACGCCAACCGGGTGTTCTACCGCGTGAGCGACGAGCGCACGCTGCAATTGATCGGCATGATGCGCGAGGTCTTCTGCGGCGTGCCGCAGGGTTGAGAATGCGCCCGGCCTCAGCGCCGCCGGCGCCTTGAACAAATGCTCCTTCAGTTCGTCAAAGACAACCTGCTCCTTTTTGCCGTGGCGGTGACCTCCGGCGCGATGCTCATATGGCCGATGCTGCGCCGGCCCGGCGGCGGACCTGCGGCGAGCACGCTGCAGACCACGCAGATGATCAACCGCCAGGATGCGGTGGTGGTCGACGTGCGCGAAGACGCCGAGTATGCCAAGGGCCATGTCATGGGCGCGCGCCACATTCCTCTGGCCCAACTCGGCGCCCGTGCCGGGGAGCTGCAGAAATTCAAGTCCAGGCCGCTGATCGCGTATTGCGAGACCGGCACCCGTTCGGGGCAGGCGGTGTCGCTGCTGCGCAAGCAGGGTTTCGAGCAGGTCTTCAACCTCACCGGCGGATTCGCCGCGTGGCAGCAGGCGGGGCTGCCGGTGGAGAAATAGCGTGGCCGCAGTGCTGATGTACTGCACCGCGACCTGCCCGTACTGCCAGGCGGCCGAGCGGCTGCTGCGCAACAAGGGCGTCACCGACCTGGAAATCGTGCGCGTCGACCTGGAGCCGCGGCGGCGCACCGAGATGATGCAGCGGAGCGGGCGGCACACGGTGCCGCAGATCTGGATCGGCACGCGGCACGTCGGCGGCTGCGACGATCTGTACGCCCTGGAGCGCCAGGGCCGGCTAGACGAGCTGCTGCGCGAAACTACGGAGGCAGGATGAGCGACAACCAGCCAAGCTTTCAGATCGAGAAGATCTACGTCAAAGACCTCTCGCTCGAGATCCCGGGCGGGCCACAGTCCTTCATGCAGGGCGAGCAGCCGCGCCTCGAGGTGCAGATCGGCAACGACGCGGCGCAGTTCGCCGACGGCTACTACGAGGCCACCGTGACCGTCACGGTGACCGCGCGCGCCGGAGACAAGACGGTGTTCCTCGTCGAAGCGGCGCAGGCTGGCATCTTTTCCATACGCGGGGTGCCGCAGGACGACCTGCCCGGGCTGCTGAACGTCGCCTGCCCGACGATCATTTATCCCTATCTGCGCGAGACGGTTTCCGATGTGATCACGCGCGGCGGATTCCCGCCGGTCCTGCTCGCGCCGGTGTCCTTCGAGGCGCTCTACGCGCAGCGCCAGCAGCAGTCGGCCGCGCAGCCTCGCATCGAGATCGCCTCCTGAGTACGATGCGCCGCGCGCTGCTCGCCGCGCTGCTCGTCGCCGCCGCGAGCGTCGCGCACGCAGCCGACTACCGCAGCGTAGGCGGGCAGCCCGCTGTGCTCTACGACGCACCCTCGATGCAGGCCACGCCGCTCTACGTCGTCTCCCCCAAGTATCCGCTCGAGGTGATCGTCGAACTCGGGGCATGGAACAAGGTGCGCGATCAGACCGGTGCCCTGTCCTGGGTGCAGGGCAGCGCGCTGACCGAGCAGCGCACGGTGGTCATCACGGCGCCCGCGGCGCAAGTGCACGTGCGGCCGGACGACAACTCGCCTATCGCCTTCAGCGCGGCCCAGAACGTCGCGCTCGACCTGCTCGAGGTGGTGCCGGGCGGCTGGCTACGGGTGCGCCACGCCGACGGCTCGAGCGGCTACGTCCGTCCCACCGCGGTCTGGGGCGGCTGACGGCGGCACTGCGCGTATGAGCGCGATCGCGGTGCTCGGCGCAGGCGCCTGGGGCACGGCGCTCGCCGTGGCGCTCGCGCGCGCCGGCCACGGCGCGAGGCTGTGGGCGCGCGACGCGGCGCAGGCCGTCGCGATCGACCGAGCGCGCCGCAACGAGCGCTACTTGCCGGAAGTGACGCTGCCGGAGGGCGTGCGCGTGGAATCGGAGCTGGCGCGCGCGCTCGACGGCGCCGAGCTGCTGCTTGCGGCGACGCCGGTCGCCGGACTGCGCGATCTCCTGCGCCGGCTGCGGGCTCAGGGCGCCGCGCTGCCGCTGGTGTGGCTGTGCAAGGGCTTCGAGCGGGGCAGCGGGCGCCTCCCGCACCAGCTCGTGGACGAGGAACTGGGTGCAGGACTCCCTAGCGGCGCGCTTTCCGGGCCGTCGTTCGCGCTCGAGGTGGCGCAGGGTTTGCCTTGCGCGCTCACGCTCGCCTCGCATGACGCGGAGTTCGCGCGCCGCGCCGCGGCGCAGCTGCACGGCGGCAGGCTGCGGATCTATTACAGCGCCGATGTGATCGGGGTCGAGATCGGCGGCGCGGTGAAGAACGTGATGGCCATCGCCGTGGGCATCTGCGACGGGCTCGGGCTCGGACAGAACGCGCGCGCCGCGCTCATCACGCGGGGTCTGGCCGAGATCTCGCGCCTCGGTGTCGCGCTCGGCGGGCGCGCCGAAACCTTCATGGGGCTGGCCGGCGCCGGCGACCTCATCCTCACCGCCACCGGTGATCTGTCGCGCAACCGGCGCGTCGGGCTGGCGCTCGCGCGCGGGCGGGCGCTGCGCGACATCCTCGCCGAGCTCGGCCACGTCGCCGAGGGCGTGGGCTCGGCGAGCGAGGTCGCGCGGCTCGCCGCGTCGCTCGGCATCGAGATGCCGATCACCGAGGCAGTGCAGGCGGTGCTCGACGGCGCGCTTGCACCCGCGGCCGCCGCCGAGCGGCTCCTCGCGCGCGATCCCAAGCGCGAGGCGTTCAGCTAGCGCCGTCGAAGCCGAGCTGGCGCCAGGCCTCGAACACCAGCACCGCGACCGCGTTGGACAGGTTCAGGCTGCGGTTGCCGGGCCGCATCGGCAGGCGCAGGCGCCGCGCCGGCGAGAACTGCGCGAGCAGGTCTTCGGGCAGGCCGCGGGTCTCCTGACCGAACACGAACACGTCGTCGCGCGCGTAGCGTCCTTCGGCGTAGCAGGTTTCGCCGCGCGTCGTGACGGCGAACATGCGCCGCTCCCCGAGCGCCGCGCGGCAGGCGTCCCAGTCGCGGTGCGTGCGCACCGTCGCGAGCTCGTGATAGTCGAGGCCGGCGCGCCTGAGCTGTCGATCGTCCATCGAAAAGCCGAGCGGCTCGATCAAGTGCAGGCGCGCGCCGCTGTTGGCCGCCAGCCTGATCACGTTGCCCGCGTTGGGCGGGATCTCCGGACGGAACAGCACGATATCGAACATGGGCGCTCAGGCGAAGAAGGTGCGCGCCACGACCCAGTTCACCACGCGCGCCGCGCCGGCGCGCTTGAGCGTGGCGGCGATCTCCGCCAAAGTGGCGCCGGTGGTCATCACGTCGTCTACGACCGCGACCACCGCGCCTTCCAGGGGGACCGTGCAGCGGAATGCGCCGCGCACGTTCCTCGCGCGCTCGTCCCAGCGGAGCGCGCTCTGCGGCGCGGTATCGCGGCTGCGCTCGCACGCGTGCGCGGCGAGCGGCGCGCCCAGCGCGCGCGCCGCGTGGCGTCCGATCTCGAGCGACTGGTTGTAGCCGCGCGCGCGCAGGCGCGCTGCGGATAGCGGCACCGGCAGCACCCGGTCGACGCGCTCGCCCGTCCGCGCCACGCGTTCGCCGAGCAGACGCCCGAGTGGCGCGGCGAGCGCCAGCTCTCCCCGGAACTTGAGCGCCTGTACCAGAACGTCGCAAGGGAAGCGGTACTCCAGCGCGGCCACGGTCGCGTCGTACGCGGGGGGCTGCGCGAGGCAGCGCCCGCAGAGCGCGCCGCCCGGCGAGGCGAGCGCGCAGCGCGGGCAGAGCGCGTCGTTCAGGCGCGGCAGGTCCGCGTCGCAGGCCGCGCACAGCAGCCCTTCGTCGCGCGCGAGATCCGCCGCGCCGCGGCATAGCACGCACGCGCCGCCGAACAGGCGGCTCGTAAGGCGATGGGCGGCGCGCAATAGCATGGCTGCAACGGACGGCTGAATTATGCGCGCTAGAATCGGCCAGACACGGAGAGGGAGGCGTGCGACGATGTGGACGGTAGCGCAGCTGGCGGCGGACCTCGCCGCGGGGAAGGTGAGCAGCCGGGGCCTGGTGGATCAGGTGCTCGCGCGCATCGCGGACGCGGGCGGCGAGGGCGCACGCGCGTTCGTGAAGGCGTATGCGGAGACCGCGCGCGCGGAGGCCGCGCTCGCCGATCGGTTGCGGGCCGCGGGCATCGTGCGCTCGCCGGTCGACGGCCTGCCGGTATCGGTCAAGGATCTGTTCGACGTCGGCGGCGACGTGACGCGCGCGGGCTCGAGGCTGCTCGCGGGCGCGGCGCCGGCGGAGTGCGACGCGCCGGCGGTGGCGCGCCTGCGCGCGGCCGGCGCGGTCATCGTCGGCCGCACCAATATGGTCGAGTTCGCCTTCGGCACGACCGGGATCAATCCCCATTACGGCACGCCGCGCAATCCCTGGGACCGCAAGACCGGGCGCATCCCGGGCGGGTCGTCTTCGGGGGCGGCGGTGGCGCAGGCCGACGGCATGTGCGCGATGGCGCTCGGCACCGACACGCGCGGCTCGATACGGGCGCCGGCGGCCCTGTGCGGCCTGACGGGCTTCAAGCCGACCGCGCGCCGCGTGCCGCGCGAGGGCGCGTTTCCCCTTTCCTATACGCTCGACTCGGTGGGCCCGCTCGCCAATACCGTGGCGTGCTGCGCGGCCTACGATGCGGTGCTGTCCGGCGAGCCGGCCGCGCCGCTGCCGCAACTACCGGTCAAGGGACTGCGGCTGCTCGTGCCGCGCTCGAGCGTACTGGAGGACCTCGAGCCTCCGGTCGCGCGCGCCTTCGAGGCGGCGCTCAAGGCGCTCGCCGCCGCAGGTGCCGTGATCGCCGAGCGCGAGGTGCCGGCGTTCGACCGCCAGGCGGAATACTTTCGCAACGGCGGATTCGCCGGCGCCGAGGCGTACGCGATCCACCGGCGCTGGGAGGATCGGCTGGACGAGTACGACCCCCGCGTGGCGAAGCGCATCCTGTACGGCAAGCAGGTCTCGGCGGCGGATTACGTCGAGCTCGGACAGCTGCGCGCCGCCTACATGCGCGAAGTCGAGGCGCTCGCGGCGCCCTACGATGCGTTCCTGATGCCGACGACTCCCTGCGTCGCGCCGCCCATCGGCGAGGTGGAACGCAGCGACAACGACTACTTCCGGTGGAACATGCTCATTCTGCGCAACGTGGGCATCGTCAACTTCCTGGACGGCTGCGCCGCGAGCGTGCCCTGCCACGAGCCGGGCACGGCGCCCGTAGGCCTGTCGGTGTGCGGCGTGGCGCTGGCCGACCGCCACGTGCTCGCCGTCGCCGCTGCGGTGGAGCGTGCCCTCGAGCCACTCGCCGGGCGCGCCGCAGTGACGCGTGGCTGAAATCGACGACAGGCTCGAGCGCCGCGCGATCCGCAGACGCTTCGAGCGCGCCGCTCGAACTTACGCAGACGCCGCGAGGCTCGAGGCCGAAGTGGGCGCACGCATGCTCGAGCGGCTCGATTACGTGCGCATCGAGCCGCGACGCATCCTGGACGCCGGCGCCGGCACGGCGCGCGAGGCGCGCCGACTGGCCGAGCGCTATCCCGGCGCCGAGATCGTGGCGCTGGACTTCTCGCTGGACATGCTGCGGCATGCACGGCGTTCGCACGGTTTCCTGTCCCGCGTCTTCGGCGGCCGGCGGCCGCTCGCCGTGTGCGCCGACATGACGCGCCTGCCGGTGCAGGCGGGAGCCTTCGCCCTGGTGTGGTCGAACATGGCGCTGCATGCGCTCGACGAGCCGCTCGACGCGCTGCGCGAGTTCCAGCGCGTGCTCGCGCCCGACGGATTGCTGATGCTGAGCACCCTCGGGCCCGATACCTTGAAGGAGTTGCGCGCCGTGGCTGGCGCACGGCGCGTGCACCGCTTCATGGACATGCACGACCTGGGCGATCGGCTGGTTGCGGCGGGCTTCGCGGCGCCGGTCATGGACATGGAGCAAATCACGGTCACCTATCCGAGCGGCGAAGCGCTTCTCGGCGAGTTGCGCGCCACGGGACAGACGAGCGCGCGCGCGGACCGGCCGCGCGGGCTGTCGGGACGGCGCTTTCTCGCGCAGCTGCGCGACGGTCTCGCCGCGCAGATGAAGGAAGCGCGCCTGCCGGTGACCTTCGAAGTGGTCTACGGACACGCCTGGAAAGGAACGCCGCGCGCGGCGCCGGGCGCGCCCGCGGTCGTGCGCCTGGAGCGCGCGCGCCATAAAAAATCCTGAGCGGCGGAACAGCAAGACAGAGCGCATCGCGCCCCACTTTTGTTGATGCGCCGCGCTCGACTGTGGTAACTTACCGCGGCTTTGGCGGCACCCTAGGGCGCGAGAGCGCCTTCTCGAGCATGGCGAGCACGATCAATCCGTGGCACGAGTCGGCGTTCCTGGGGCAGTCGGAGGATTTCCGCCTGCTCATCAAGCGCAACTGCTCGATCTCCCCTGCTGGCCTGTTCCGCGTCTTTGCGCTGCTTGCGCTCGCAACGTTCGGAATCGGTGCAGGGTTCGCGGTGGCCGGCGCGTGGCTGATTTTGCCGTTCGCCGGCTTGGAGGTGCTTGCGCTAGGCCTGGCGTTCCTGCTCAACGGGCGTCATGCGGGGGATTACGAGCGCATCGAGCTCGAGCGCGGCCGGCTGACGGTCGAGGTGGCCGAAGGGCCCCGATCTGCGCGTTATGCGATGGACGCGCGCGCAGCGCGGGTGGCGGTAAGTCGTGAGGCAGAGGGATATGGGGCTCCGCGGGTGCACTTGCGCGGGGCGCACGGGAGTGTGGAGCTGGGCCGGTATCTCGACGCCGAACGGCGCGTCGAACTCGCGGCGGAGCTCACAAGACGATTGAGAATCTGATCCGGGAAAGGGCGATGATGCCAAGCAAGTCGAAACTCCGCGCCGCGCGCTGGGCGGCGGCCGCGCTACTCGCGGCGTTCTCGGGCCTCGCGCGGGCCCTCGAATGGAACCTGCAGCCTCCTGCGACGCCGATCGCGGCCGATGTGCAAGGCCTGCACGAGTACGTGATGATCCTGGTCATCGTGATCTTCGTCGGCGTGTTCAGCGTGATGTTCTGGTCGGTGTACGCGCACCGCAAGTCGAAGGGGCACCAGGCCGCGCAGTTTCACGAGAACACGATGGTCGAGATGCTGTGGACGGTGATCCCCCTGGTAATCCTGATCTTCATCGCCTGGCCGGCCACCAAGACGGTGATCGCGCAGAAGGACACCTCGAACGCCGACATCACCGTCAAGGCGACGGGGATGCAATGGAAGTGGGGCTACGACTACGTGAAGGGCGAGGGTGAGGGCATCCACCTCGTGTCGGAGCTGTCCACGCCGAACGAACAGATCGAAGGGCAGGCCACCAAGGACGCGAACTACCTGCTCGAGGTGGACCATCCGCTGGTGGTGCCGGTGGGCAAGAAAGTGCGCATTCTCACCACCGCAGTCGACGTGGTGCATTCGTGGTGGGTGCCGGCCTTCGCGGTCAAGCAGGACGCCATTCCCGGATTCATCCGCGACACCTGGTTCAGGGCGACCGAGACCGGCACCTTCCGCGGGCAGTGCGCCGAGCTGTGCGGCAAGAACCACGGCTTCATGCCGATCGTCGTGAAGGTGGTACCGCAGCAGGAATACACCGCATGGGTGGAGCAGCAGAAGAAGCGCCAGGCGTCGGCCGGCGCCGCGGTGCAGACCGCCGAGGCGAACGCCTCCAAGTAGCGGCTAAAGAATCCAGGCAATCAGGAGAATCCCGATGAGCGCAGTTATCGACAGCCACGGTCACGCGCACGGCCACGCCGGTCACCATGGTCCGCACAGCGGCATCATGCGCTGGATCACCACCACCAACCACAAGGACATCGGGACGATGTACCTGTGGTTCAGCTTCACCATGTTCCTGGTGGGGGGCGGGATGGCCGAGGTCATCCGCGCCGAGCTGTTCAAGCCGGGCCTGCAGATCGTCGATCCGGACTTCTTCAACCAGATGACCACCATGCACGGCCTGATCATGGTGTTCGGCGCGATCATGCCGGCGTTCGTCGGCTTCGCGAACTGGCTGATCCCGATGCAGATCGGCGCGCCCGACATGGCCTTTGCGCGCCTGAACAACTGGTCGTTCTGGCTGCTGCCGTTCGCCGGCTCGTTGCTCATCATCTCCTTCTTCGTTCCCGGCGGCGCCCCAGGCGTGGGCTGGACGATGTACGCGCCGCTTACGGTGCAGATGGGCATGGGCATGGACCTCACCATCTTCGCGGTGCACCTGCTCGGCATGAGCTCGATCATGGGCTCGATCAACATCGTCACCACGATCCTCAACATGCGCGCCCCGGGGATGACGCTGATGAGGATGCCGCTGTTCTGCTGGACGTGGCTGATCACCGGCTACCTGCTGATCGCCGCGATGCCGGTGCTCGCCGGAGCCGTGACGATGACGCTCACCGACCGCCATTTCGGCACCACCTTCTTCAATGCCGCGGGCGGCGGCGACCCGGTCCTCTACCAGCACATCTTCTGGTTCTTCGGACACCCCGAGGTCTACATCATCGCGCTGCCCGCGTTCGGCGTGATTTCGCAGGTGATTCCGGCGTTCTCGAGGAAGCCGCTGTTCGGCTACGCCTCGATGGTGTACGCGACCTCCGCGATCGCGATCCTGTCGTTCATCGTCTGGGCGCACCACATGTATACGGTCGGCATGCCGGTCACGGCGCAGCTGTTCTTCATGTACGCGACCACGCTGATCGCGGTTCCCACTGGCGTCAAGGTGTTCAATTGGGTGGCGACGATGTGGAAGGGGTCGCTTTCCTTCGAGACGCCGATGTTGTTCGCGATCGGGTTCCTGTTCCTTTTCACGATGGGCGGCTTCTCCGGCCTCGTGCTGTCGCTCGCCCCGGTCGACATCCAGCTGCAGGACACCTACTACGTGGTGGCGCACTTCCACTACGTGATGGTGGCCGGGGCGCTGTTCTCGGCTTTCGCGGGCATCTACTTCTGGCTGCCGAAGTGGACCGGCCGCATGTACGACGAAACGCTGGGCAAGTGGCACTTCTGGCTGTCGATGATCTTCTTCAACATGATCTTCTTCGTGCAGCACTTCCTCGGGCTGGCTGGCATGCCGCGTCGCATCCCGGACTATCCCCTCATGTTCGAGACCTGGAACAAGATCTCCTCGATCGGCGCATTCGGCTTCGGCCTCACGCAGTTGCTGTTCCTGTACATCGTGGTGAAGTGCATCACGAGGGGCGAGAAGGCCCCGCAGAAGCCCTGGGACGGCGCCGACTCGCTCGAGTGGACGCACCTGCCCACGCCGGCGCCCTATCACTCGTTCGAGACGCCGCCGGTGCTCAAGTAACGCGGTGCCCGCTCGCATCATGACGCAGAACGCAAAGACAGCGCTCGTGCTGGCGTCGATTGCCCTGGCTGCATTCCTCGGCATCATCGCCAAATACTGGCTGCTCGGCGGATGAGCGCCTTGCACGCAGAGCGCGGGGCGGACAACCGGCGGCTGCTGCTGCGGCTGTCGGTCGTCGCCATCGTCATGTTCGGCTTCGGCTACGCTCTGGTGCCGTTCTACAAGCAGATCTGCGAGGCCTTCGGCCTGAACTATTTCTATAAGGCCGATGCGGTGCCGGCGAACACGCAGGTCGACGCTTCGCGCAGCATTTCCATCGAGCTTGACGCCAACACGGCCGACGTGCCGTGGCGCTTCCGTCCCGTCACCCGCCATGTCACGGTGCATCCCGGCGAGCTGTTCACGGTGGAATACGAGGTGGTGAATTCGAGCGCCGTGCCGGTAACTGGTCAGGCGGTGGCAAGCTTCGGACCCCAAATCGCTGCCCGCTATTTCAACAAGCTAGAATGCTTTTGCTTCAAGCAGCAGACGCTCGCGCCGGGGGAAAGCAGGAGGATGCCGGTCGTGTTCGTGATCGATCCGGGGCTGCCGCGCGACGTGGGCGATATCACGCTGTCTTATACTTTCTTCGAGGTGCCGGGCGCGGGGGATCGCTCGTGAGCGCCGCAGAGGCGGAGATGTCCGAGCGCAGGAATTCCGGGCTGTTCGAGGTCGCCAAGACGGTGTTGTTCGGCGCTCTGGGAATTCGCCGCCGGTCCGATCACGAGCGCGAGACGCAGGCCCTGAAGCCGGTCCATCTGATCGTCGCGGGCCTGGTGTTCGCGGCGCTGTTCGTACTGACGCTCGTCCTGGTCGTACGCATCGTGACGAGCTGAGCAAGAATCGAGAACTCGAGGCAGGGAGAAAGCAATATGTCGCAGATCGCGTCCAGCCGTCAGCACTACTACGTGCCGCAGCCCATGCCGTGGCCGATCATGGGTTCGATTTCGCTGTTCCTGGCGGCGCTCGGGGCAGTGTTCGTCTTCAACGGCTCCTCCGGCGGCTGGTACTCGATCGCGGCCGGCGCCGCCGTCCTGCTCTACATGCTGTTCCGCTGGTTCGGCGCCGTGATCCGCGAGTCCGAGGGCGGCAAGTACGGCGGCTGGGAAGACGTGTCGTTTCGCTGGGGGATGAGCTGGTTCATCTTCTCCGAGGTGATGTTCTTCGCCGCGTTCTTCGGGGCGCTCTTCTATACGCGGCAAATCTCGGTCCCGGACCTCGCCAGCCTGCAGAGCCAGGCGTTCGCATGGCCCGATTTCTCCGCCCACTGGCCGTCCGCGGGCCCCGCCTTCGAGCAGAAGTTCTCTCCCATGGAGGCCTGGGGCATCCCTGCGATCAACACGCTGCTGCTGCTCTCCTCGGGCGTCACGGTGACGATCGCACACTGGGCCCTGAAGGAAAACAAGCGCGCCCTGCTGAGCCTGTTCCTGTTCTTCACGGTGGCGCTCGGCGTGACGTTCCTTACTCTCCAGGCGTACGAGTACCACCACGCCTATTCGCTGCTGAACCTGAAGCTCACCACGGGCGTCTACGGCTCGACCTTCTTCATGCTCACGGGCTTCCATGGATTTCACGTGACGCTCGGCGCGATCATGCTGACGGTCATCCTGGTGCGCAGCCTGATGGGCCATTTCAAGCCCGACCACCATTTCGCATTCGAGGCGGTCGCGTGGTACTGGCACTTCGTGGACGTGGTGTGGCTCGGACTGTTCATCTTCGTCTATTGGCTCTAGGAGCTGAAGTCCGCAAGAGACAACAGGAGAAGGGCGCCCGCGAGGCGCCGCGGAGGAGAAGCCTCTACGCCGCACGCCGTGCGGCGTATTTTTTTCGCCGCTTGCTAGCGCAGGCGGCCGGGAATGAATCCGAAGTAGAACCCCGCCATCAGGAACAGGAACAGGGCGATCGACAGCGCAACGCGCAACGCGAGTGCCTTGACGGCGCGGTTGGAGCCGCTCTTGTCGTGGTAAACGAAGAACAGCGCCGAGCCGAGGCTGGCGACGATCATCAGGAACACGGCGATCACGACATAGCGCATGGAGAAGGTCGAGTTTAAGGCAAGCACCCGTCCTGTTGCACGCGCCGTCATGACGTTTACGGTTCAGGGCAGGGCATTCCGGCCGAAGTGGTGGGGCTTCGCGCTCGCGCTCGCGGGCTGCGCGGCGTTCATCGCGCTCGGCAATTGGCAGGCGCGCCGGGCCGAGGAGAAGCGCGCGCTCGCCGCACGGCTCGAGGCGGCGCTGCGCGCGCCGGCGCGCGAGCTTCCGGCTCGCCCCGTGGCGGCCGCGGAATACGCGCAGCAGCGGATCGCGGCGCTCGGCACTTTTGTCCCCGAATACACGGTGCTGCTCGACAACAAGATCCACGACGGCCGGCTCGGCTTCGAGGTGGTGACGCCGCTGCGTCTCGGACAAAGCCGCCTGCACGTGCTGATCGATCGCGGCTGGGTCGCCGCGGGTGCGCGGCGCGAAGAGCTGCCCGAGATCCACACCCCGCCGGGCGAGCTGCGCGTCGAGGGGATCGCCTTGCAGCGCCTGCCGCAGGCGTTCGAGCCGCGGCACCGTCCGCCCCGGGGCCGCGTATGGCAGAACCTGCGGCTCGACGAGTTCGCCGCCGCGACCGGTCTCGCGCTGCAACCCCTCGTGATCGAGCAGCTCTCGCAGGTCGACGACGGGCTGCTGCGCGACTGGCAGCGGCCCGACACGGGCGCGGAGCGGAACGCGAGCTATGCGTTGCAGTGGTATTCGTTCGCGGCTCTGGCCGTCATCCTCTTCTTGGTGCAGTCGTTCCGCCGTGAGCGTCCCTCCGAGCCCTGACGCCGTCCGGCGCGGCCGGCTCAAGCTGCTGCTGCTCGCGGCGTTCTTCGCCGCGCCGCTCGCGCTCGCCTGGCTCGCCTACCGGTTCGAGTGGGGGCTCGGAACGACGGGCAACTATGGCGAACTCGTCGGCCCGACGGTCCTGCCGGCGGTCGCGCTCACGGCGCTGGACGGCAGGCAGGTCTCGACGTCCGGGCTGCGCGGCAGGTGGCTGCTCGTGCAATTCGATGCGGCGCGCTGCGACGGGTACTGCGAGCGCAAGCTCTACTACATGCGCCAGGTGCGCAGGGCGATGGGCAAGGACATGGAGCGCGTCGCGCGCCTGTGGGTGCTGACCGACAACGGCACGCCGGCCGCAGGCGTGCTCGCCGCGTTCGACGGCACGCAGGTCGTGCGCTCCGACGACGGCCCGTTCGCGGCGGCGTTCGGCGCGCCGGCGCAACTGGCGGACCACATCTACCTAGTCGACCCCGCGGGCTATCTGATGTTGCGCTTCCCGCGCGACCCCGACGCTTCGAAGATGCTCAAGGATGTGCGGCGGCTGCTCAAGTACTCGCAGATCGGCTGAGCGGCCGTGATAAAATTTCCGGCTCCGTGAATACCCAGGTTCTCAGCTCCGGCACCGCGCGCGGGCTCGCGCAGCGGGCGCGCGCCTTCTACGCGCTGACCAAGCCGCGCGTCGTGTCGCTCATCGTGTTCACCGCAGTGATCGGCATGCTGCTCGCCGCGCCGGGCATGGTCCCGCCGCAGGCGCTGCTCGCCGGGACCCTCGGCATCGCGCTGGTCGCGGGCGCGGCCGCTGCCGTCAATTGTCTCGTCGAGCAGCACATCGACGCGGT
The DNA here is from genome assembly GCA_035624675.1 of Burkholderiales bacterium. Classification (GTDB taxonomy): domain Bacteria; phylum Pseudomonadota; class Gammaproteobacteria; order Burkholderiales; family SG8-39; genus DAHVFK01. Next base: position 11,762 of record DASPRB010000185.1, on the reverse strand, counting down.
GATGCAGCGCACGCGCTGGCGGCCGCTGCCGCGCGGTGAGCTCGGCGCACTGCATACGCTGATGTTCGCGGGGGTGGTCGGCGGCGCCGGGCTATGGGTGCTCGCGCACTTCGTCAACGCGCTCACGATGTGGCTCACGCTCGGGACATTCGTGGGCTACGCGATCGTGTACACCGTGATTCTCAAGCCGGCGACACCGCAGAACATCGTGATCGGCGGTGCATCGGGGGCGATGCCGCCCGTCCTCGGCTGGGCGGCGGTCACCGGGCAGGTGACTATCGAGGCGATGCTCCTGTTCCTCATCATATTCGCGTGGACCCCGCCGCATTTCTGGTCGCTCGCGCTTTACCGTGCGGACGACTACGCGCGCGCGGGCCTGCCGATGCTGCCGGTGACGCACGGGCGCAAGTACACGCAGCTGCAGGTGCTGCTCTATACCGTCATCCTGTGCGGCGTGAGCCTGCTGCCGTACGTCGTGCGCATGAGCGGCATGTTGTATTTCGTCGCGGCCTGCGCGCTCGGGGCGGTGTTCCTCGGCTACGCGGTGCGCATCTACCGGGCGTACAGCGACCGCCTGGCGCGCCGCATGTTCCGCTACTCGATCGTCTACCTCGCCGCGCTGTTCGCGGCGCTGCTCGTTGACCATTACCTGGCGCTCTAGCCTGGCCGGCGTGCTCGGCGCGCTGCTGCTCGTTGCTTGCGAAGCGGGCGGACCGAAGTTCAAGAGCACGGACATCACCGGCGTCGACTACGGCAAGCAGCTCTCGCTCACCGATCCGAACGGCACGCCGCGCAGCTTGCAGGATTTTCGCGGCAAGGTGGTGGTCCTGTTCTTCGGCTACACGCATTGTCCGGACGTCTGCCCGACGACGCTCGCGGAAATGGCGCAAGTGATGAAGAAGCTTGGCGCGGAGGCCGACCGCGTGCAGGTGCTGTTCGTCACGGTAGACCCGGAGCGCGACACGCCAGTGGTCCTGTCGCGCTACGTGCCTGCGTTCGATCCGCGCTTCCTGGGGCTATACGGCGACGCCGATGCGACCCGCCGTGCCGCCAAGGAGTTCAAGGTGTTCTACGAGGCGAAGAAAGGCGAAGCGCCCGGGGAGTACACGGTCGACCACAGCGCGGGCAGTTACGTGCTCGACACCACGGGCCGCTTGCGGCTGTTCGTCGGCTACGGGCGCGTCGGCGCGGACGATCTCGCCGCCGACATCCGCACCCTGCTGCACGAGGCCGGTTGAGGCTCAGCCCGGCGCCGGCAGCGCAAGCGCTGCGCCGTGCTTCTCCATCTCTTTGCGCATCTTCTCGAGCGCCTTGGCCTCGATCTGGCGGATGCGCTCGGCCGACACCTTGTATTCCTTGGCCAGGTCGTGCAGCGTGGCGCCGTCCTTTTCCCGCAGCCAGCGCGTTTCGATGATGCGCCGGCTGCGCGCGTCGAGCGCGGCAAGCGCGCGCTTCAGGCCTTCTGCCTGTAGCCGCACGCTTTCGTCGTGTTCGAGCAGCTGGGAGGGCTCTGCCTGCGGATCGGCGAGGAATTGTGCCGGAGCGTAGGCGTCCTCGTCGTCATCGGCTTCGAAGGCGATTTCCTGCCCGCCGAGGCGGGTCTCCATCTCGCGTACCTCTTCCGGCTTGACGCGCAACTCGGCGGCGACGCGCTTCACGTCGTCGCGCGTTAGCGGCGCGAGCCCGGGCCTCATGGAGCGCAGGTTGAAGAACAGCTTGCGCTGGGCCTTGGTGGTGGCGACCTTCACCAGCCGCCAGTTGCGCAGGATGTATTCGTGGATCTCCGCCTTGATCCAGTGGATCGCGAACGACACCAGGCGCACGCCGCGCGAGGGATCGAATCGCTTGACCGCCTTCATCAGGCCGACGTTCCCCTCCTGGATCAGATCCGCGTGCGGCAGGCCGTAGCCGAGATAGCCGCGCGCAACCGCGACCACCAGGCGCAGGTGCGACAGCACCAAGCCGCGTGCCGCCTCGAGGTCGTCGTGCTGGCGGAAGCGGCGCGCGAGCGCCTGCTCCTCCTCCACGCTGAGGATCGGAAAGCGGTTCACCGTTTGGATGTAGCTCTCGATGCTGCCCGCCGCCATCGGCAGCGGCACAGCGACCGGCAAAGTCGCTTGCATGCAGTTTCCTCCTTGCGGGGCTGATTTTAGCACTCGTGCTATTCGAGTGCTAAGCATCGCCCAAGTTCCCTTTGGTTCGCCCAGAACTCAGCCTACTTAGGCTGTATTTCTCGTAAGTATCTGCTTACTGACATGTATGCGCCCAGCCAGCCCAGGGCGGCTGGGAGGGCGACCACGACGATCGCGCCGCCGCCGGGAGGGAATGCCACGCGGAAGTTGGTGCCGTAGCTGGCGGCCAGCGCAGCGATCTGCGGGTTGAGCAGCTCCAGGGCGCCCCACACGATCGCGAGCGCGAGCAACCCGCCGCCCGCCCCCTGCAGCAGGCCCAGGTAAAAAAACGGCCGCCGAATATAGCCGTCCGTGGCGCCGATCAGCTTCGATACCTCGATTTCCTCGCGCTGCGTGAGAATCTGCAGGCGGATGGTGTTGAAGGTCACCGCGACCAGGCCGAAGCCGAGCAGTCCCGCGAGCAGCAGGACCGCCACGCGCGCAAGGCGTGTTACGGCGGCGAGTCGGCGCGCCCAGGCGGTGTCGGCCTGCACGCGCTCGACCGATGGGTCGCGCCGCAGGTCCGCGGCGAGCGCATCGATCGCCTGCGCGTCCCGGTCGCGCGCTCGCAGCACGAAAGCGTCGGGAAGCGGATTGCTCTCGAGCGCGCCCACCACGTCGGTCAGGCCCTCGACGCTCGCCAGTTCCTTGAGCGCCTGCTCGCGCGGCACGAATCGCGAAACCGCCACGCGCGGGTCCGTTTTGATGCGCGCCGCCAGGGCGTCGACGTCGCCGCGTACCGCCTTATCACGCAGGAATACCGTGAGCTGGGGATCGAGCGACATCCGTCCCGTGAGCGTGCGCACGCTCTCGAGCAGCGTGTAGCCTCCAGCCGGCAGTGCGAGGGCCACGCCGATCACCAGGGCGCTTACCGCGCTGCTCGCCCGCTGCGCGGCGAGCTTGCCGAGCGCCGCGGCGAGCGCCTGCCGGTGATGGCGCAACCAGCTCCTCATGTTCCTTTCTCCGTGCTACCCAAGCGGCCGTCGGAGAGGTGCAGGACGCGCTGGCCGAAGCGCGCTGCGACGGCCTGGTCGTGCGTCGCGATCAGCACCGTGACGCCCACCTGATGGAAAGCGACGAAGATTTCGACGATACGCAGCGCCGATTCCTGGTCCAGATTGGCGGTCGGCTCGTCAGCCACCAGCACCGCGGGGCGGTTGACCACGGCGCGGGCTATCGCCACCCGCTGCTGTTCGCCGCCGGAAAGCTGTACGGGATTCGCTTTTTCGCGCCCGAGCAGTCCGACTTTGTCGAGCGCGGCGCGCACGCGCCGCGCCGCCTCCCGGGGCGGGACGCCGGAAAACGACAGCGGCAGCACGACGTTGTCAAACACGCTGCGGTCGTAGAGCAGCTTCTGGTCCTGGAACACGATCCCCAGGTGCCGCCGAAGATAGGGAATCGCCGCGGGCTTGAGGGCGCCGACGTTCTGTCCGTTCACGACCACGGACCCGGCGCTCGGACGCTCGATCGCCGGAATGAGCTTGAGCAGCGTCGACTTGCCCGCGCCCGAAGGACCCGTCAGGAAGACCATCTCCCCGCTTTGCACCGCGAACGAGACGCCCCGCAGGGCCTCCTGACCGCCGGGATAGCGCTTGGAGACGCCGGAAAAGCTAATCAATGAGCGCCTCGACGAAGTCGCGCGCGACGAAAGGCCGCAGATCGTCGATGCCCTCGCCGACGCCGACGAACAGCAGCGGGATCGGCCGCTGGCGCGCGATCGCCGCGACTACGCCGCCTTTCGCCGTACCGTCGAGCTTGGTCAGCACCAGGCCGGTGAGTCCGAGCGCGTCGTCGAAGGCCTTGACCTGCGCAAGCGCGTTCTGCCCGGTATTCGCGTCGAGCACCAGCAGCACTTCGTGCGGCGCGCCCTCGAGCGCTTTGCCGAGCACGCGCTTGACCTTGCGGATTTCCTCCATGAGGTGAAGCTGCGTCGGCAGGCGTCCAGCCGTATCCGCGATCACGACGTCTATGCCCCGCGCGCGCGCGGCGCTTACCGCGTCGAAAACCACCGCGCCGGGGTCGCCCGACTGCTGCGCGATTACCGCGACGCCGTTCCTCTCGCCCCAGGCCTGCAACTGCTCGCGCGCCGCGGCGCGATAGGTGTCGCCCGCGGCGAGCAGCACGCTCTTGCCTTGGCCCAGGAACCATTTCGCCAGCTTGCCGATCGACGTGGTCTTGCCCGAGCCGTTGACGCCCGCCACCATGATCACGCAGGGCTTGGCGCGCGAGACATCGAGCGCCCGCTCGAGCGGCGCCAGCAGCTCGAACAACACCTCCTTGAGCGCTGCGCTGAGCTCCGTGCCTTCCTGGATGCGCTGCGTGCGCGCCCGATCGCGCAGGCGCCCGATAAGCGCCTGCGTCGCTTCCACTCCGCAATCCGCGCCGAGCAGCGCCGATTCCAGCTCTTCGAACAGGCTTTCGTCGACTGTGCGCCGTCCTAGCAGCGCAGCGAGCCCGCCGCCCAGCGCACCGCGCGTGCGCGCGAGCCCCGCCTTGAGGCGGGCGCGCCAGGACGCCTGATCGTCGGAGGGTTTTTTCGCGAGGCCGAACACGCTGAGGGCGGCGTAAAGCCGCTAAGATTGCAGCCTGATTCTATCAAACGAGGTCGCCATGCCCGCTGCGCCGCGCCGCCTGCAGCGCAAGCCGCGCGGCCGGGTGCGCATCGTGGGCGGCACCTGGCGCAGCCGCCTGATCGAGGTGCAGGCGAGCCGCGAGCTGCGACCGACGCCGGACCGCGTGCGCGAGACGCTGTTCAACTGGCTCGGCCAGGATCTGTCCGGGCTCGTCTGCCTGGACCTGTTCGCGGGCAGCGGCGTTCTCGGCTTCGAGGCGGCATCGCGTGGCGCCGCCCGCGTGGTGATGGTCGAACGCGAGCGCGAGACGGTGGCGATGCTGCGCGCCAACCGTGCCGCGCTCGGCGCGCAGCAGGTGGAGGTCGTGCCGGGCGACGCATTCGAGTATCTCGCGCGCAGCGGCGAGCGTTTCGACGTGGTTTTCCTCGATCCGCCATTCAGGCAGAATGCGCTGCCGGCGGCGCTGGCCGGGCTCGCGTCCCATCTCCGCCCGGCTGCGCGCGTATACCTCGAGGCGAAGCGGCCGCTAGAGCTGCGGGCGCCGTGGAAGGAGCTGCGGGGCAAGCGCGCCGGGCAAGTGAGTTATCAGCTGATACGATGGAGCGCCGATGATACGAGCCGTCTATCCGGGGACGTTTGACCCGTTCACACGCGGGCACGAAGACCTGATTCGCCGCGCGAGCACGCTGTTCTCCGGCATCATCATCGGCGTCGCCGACAGCCGCGCCAAGAGTCCTTTCTTCACGCGTCACGAGCGTGTCGACATGGCGCGAGCCGTGCTCGCCGACCTGAAGAACGTCGAAGTGGTCGGCTTCGGCGGATTGCTGATCGACTTCATTCGCGAGCACCAGGCGCGCGTGATCCTGCGCGGGCTGCGCGCGGTGTCCGACTTCGAGTACGAGTTCCAGCTCGCCGGCATGAACCGCAACCTTTACCCGGACGTCGAGACGATCTTCCTCACGCCCTCGGAGCAACACATGTTCATCTCGGCGACGCTGGTGCGCGAGATCGCCACGCTGGGCGGAGACGTATCGAAGTTCGTGCACCCGCTGGTGCGCGACAAGCTCGCCGACAAGGTGAAGTCGCTCGGCGGCCGCTAGCGCCGCTGGCAGTGCGGGCAGTAGAAGCTGGAGCGCTGTCCCTGCAGCGTGCGGCGGATCGGCGTGCCGCAGCGCCGGCAGGGCTGCCCGGTGCGTTCGTACACCCAGTAGCGCTGCTGAAAGTAACCCGGTTTGCCGTCGCTGCCGACGAAGTCGCGCAGGCTCGAGCCGCCGGCGCGAATCGCGGCGCGCAGCGTTTTCTTGATGGCTGCGGCGAGTCGCGCGCAGCGCTCGCGCGACAGACGGCGTGCGGGCGTGGCGGGGTGGATCGCGGCACGGAACAGGCTTTCGTTGGCGTAGATGTTGCCGATGCCGGCGATGCGGCGGCCGTCCATGAGCAGCTGCTTGATCGCGGTGCGGCGTCCGCGCGTCAGGGCGTGCAGGCGCGAGCCGCTCAGTTCGCGCGTCAGCGGCTCGATGCCGAGGTGGCTGAGCAGGGGATGCCGTTCCGCGTCGCCCTCGACCCACAGCACCGCGCCGAATCGGCGCGGATCGTGCAGCCTGAGCATTATGTCGCCCAGCAGCAAGTCGAAGTGGTCGTGCTTGCCGGGCGGCGTGTCGCGCGGTAGCAGCCGCAGGCTGCCCGACATGCCGAGATGCAAGATGAGGTGGCCGTCGCCGCAATCGACCAGCAGGTACTTGCCGCGACGGCGCAGCGCGCGAATCGCGCGCGCGCGCAGGATGGAGAGCAGATCCGGAATTCGCCAGCGCAGCTGCGCTTCGCGCACGACGACGCCGGAAATCCTGCGACCGGCAAGCTGCGGGGCGATGCCGCGCAGCGTGACTTCGACCTCTGGCAATTCCGGCATAAGAACCTGCAGCGAGGAATAAGGTCCATGCAAGACCGCGCCGGCAATGCAACGGCGCGGCTTGTGCAGGGCATCAAATATACCTAAGATGAGGTCGGATCCGGTTCCCACAGCGCGCGCGTCCGCGCCGCTCCGGAGGCCAGAGGAATGATGATGGTCGCATGGCCCCCCGTTGCACGGCGAGTCGTTCTGGCGGTATTGCTCGGTCCGGTAGGCTGCGCGCTCGCGCAACCCGCGGACGAGACCGTCGCGAAGAGCGCGCAGCGCGAGGCGCAGCTGCCGAACGAGCCATTGAGCGAGGACGTGCTCTACGGCCTTCTGCTGGGCGAAATCGCGGCGCAGCGCGGCGATGCCGACCTGGCGGCCAAGACCTATCTCGAACTCGCGAAGCGCACGCGCGACCCGCGCGTCGCGCGGCGCGCCGTCGAGATGGCGGAGTTTGCGCGCCTGCCCGACATCGCGCTCGAAGCAGCCAGGATCTGGCACGAGACCGACCCCGACTCGCCCGCCGCCCTGCAGATGGTGACCGCGCTGCTCGTGAGCGCGCGGCGCGTCGACGAGGCCGAGCCGTTTCTTGAGAAGCTCCTCGCAGCGAAAGGCACCAATGCCGAGAACGGATTCATGCAGCTCAACCGGCTGCTGGCGGGGAATCCGGACAAGCAGGGCAGCCTGCGCGTCGTGCGCAAGCTCTCGGCGGCTTATCCCGACATGCCGCAGGCGCACTTCGCGGTTTCGCAGGCGGCGTTCATCGCTGGCGACGACACGCTGGCGCTCGCGGAGATCCGCCGTGCCTCGCAGCTCAAGCCCGACTGGGATATTGCCGCGCTGTACGAAGCGCAGATCCTGCAGAAGAAATCCCCCGACGACGCGGCGCGCCGTCTGTCGCAATACCTGGAGAAATATCCGGACAAGAGCGACGTGCGCCTGAACTACGCGCGCCTGCTCGTCGCCGACAAGCGCTACGCCGAGGCGCGTGCGCAGTTCGAGAAGCTGCTTGCGGACAACCCGAGCAACGGAGACGTGGTCTACGCCGTTGGCCTGCTCGCATTCCAGCTGCGCGATTACGCCACCGCCGAATCGAGCATGCAGCGGTTGCTCAAGCTCGGATACCGCGATCCGGACGGCGTGCGCTACCTGCTCGGACAAATCGCCGAGGAGCAGCGGCAGTGGGCGAAGGCCGTGCAGTGGTACGAAAAGGTCGATCAGGGGGAGAACTACTTGCCGGCGCGAATACGCGCCGCGCAGGCGATGGCAAAGCAGGGCAAGGTGAAGGAGGCACGCGCCTACCTGCACACCATCAAGGTGAACGGGCAGGAGCCGAAGGTACAGCTGATCATGGCCGAGGCGCAGATCCTGCGCGACGCCGGCATGGCCGGCGAGGCGCTCACCATGCTCGGCAAGGCGCTCGAAGCGCAACCCGACCAGCCCGAACTGCTCTACGACATGGCTCTCACCGCAGACAAGCTCGACCGCTTCGACATCCTCGAAGCAAACCTGCGCAAGCTCATAAAGGTGAAGCCGGACTACGCGCAGGCCTACAACGCGCTCGGCTACTCCCTCGCCGATCGCAATGTGCGCCTGCCGGAGGCGCGCAGGCTTATCGAGAAGGCACTACAGCTCGCGCCCGACGACAGCTTCATCGTCGACAGCATGGGATGGGTGCTGTATCGCCAGGGAGATCTGAAGGGCGCTGCGAGCTACCTGCGGCGCGCGTATGCCGGGCGGCCGGACGCCGAGATCGGCGCGCACCTGGGCGAAGTGCTGTGGGTGGAGGGCGAGCATGAGGAGGCGCGCCGCATCTGGAACGAGGCGCTCGAGATCCACCCGGACAACGAAACGCTGAAGAAGACTGTCAAGCGCTTCGTACGCTAGAGACCGGGCGGTGAGATCTGCCATTCGCGTTCTCGGCGCCGCCGCGCTGCTCGTCCTGGCTGCTTGCGCCGGGCTGGCACCGCGCACGGGGCGCGGGCCGGTCGAGTTCGAACTGTCGGGGCGCATCGCCGTGCGCTACGGCAACGATGCCTCGAGCGGCAATATCGCATGGCGGCATGCTTCTGCCGATGACGAGTTGCTGATCACCTCGCCTCTCGGACAGGGCGTCGCACGTATCGTGCGCAGCGACGGCGTCGTCACGCTCACGACCTCGGACGGACGCGAGTACCGGGCGCGCGACGCCGAGACGCTCACCGAAAGGGTGCTCGGCTATCGCTTGCCACTCGCGGGGCTCTCAGACTGGGTGCGCGGCCGCCGCGCTCCGGGACCGGCCGAGGAGACGCGCGACCCCGAAGGGCGCTTGAGCGTGCTTCGCCAGGACGGCTGGCGCGTCGAGTACCTCGCGTACGCCGGGGAGGGAGCGCTGCCCTCGCGCCTGCGCCTGGACTACCCTGGGCTCGAGCTGCGCCTGGCTATCGGCGAATGGCGGCAGCCGCCTGCGCGCACGCCGTGAACTGGTACCCCGCCCCGGGCAAGCTGAACCTGTTCCTGCATGTCCTCGGCCGCCGCGAGGATGGCTACCATCTGCTGCAGACGGTCTTTCGCCTGATCGAGCGCGCCGACCGGGTGGGCATCGCGACCCGCGCGGACGGCGAGATCAGACGCACGCGAGCCGACGTGCGCATCGGCGCGGAGGAGGATCTCTGTCTGCGCGCCGCGCGCCTGCTGAAGGACTACGCGCGCAGCCCAATGCTTGGCGCCGATATCACGCTCGAGAAAGTGCTTCCCGTCGGCGGCGGGCTCGGCGGGGGATCGTCCGACGCCGCCACCGTGCTGCTCGTGCTGAACCGGCTGTGGGATCTCCGGCTGCCGCGCGCAGAACTGCAGTCGCTCGCCGCGCGGCTAGGCGCGGATGTGCCGCTATTCGTATTCGGCGAATGCGCGCTCGGCGAAGGCATCGGGGAGCGCCTCACGCAGCTTGCGCTCGCGCCCGCCTGGTACCTTGTTCTGGTCCCTCAAGTGTCGGTTTCTACGAAGGAAATCTTCGCGGACGCCGCGTTGACACGCAATACGAAACCGCTCAAAATACCGCCCTTTTTTGCGGGGCAGGGCAGAAACGACTTGGAAGCCGTCGTAACCGCCCGCTACCCCGAAGTTGCGGCGCACCTGGCGTGGTTGAGGCAATATCGTCCGGCGGCCCGCATGACAGGATCCGGAGCGTGCGTGTTCGCCGAGTTCGAGCAGGAAGACCAAGCTCGCTCACTCCAGTCGCAGTTGCCGGAGACGATGCAGGGCTTTGTTACGCGGTCCCTGGAGCGCCATCCGCTGCACGACTGGGCCGATTGACCGTCTTTTTATTTGGGGAGTCGCCAAGCTGGTTAAGGCACCGGATTTTGATTCCGGCATTCCTAGGTTCGAATCCTAGCTCCCCAGCCACTTCTCTCGCACACGATCTTGAACCGCGCCCCTATGGCAGTCACGCCGCTTGAGCGACTGATGGTGTTCACGGGCAATGCCAACCCGCGCCTCGCGCAGGACGTGACGCGCCACCTGAACATCGCGCTCGGGCGCGTGATCGTCGGCAAGTTCTCCGACGGCGAGGTCATGATCGAGCTGCTCGAGAACGTGCGCGGCAAGGACGTGTTCGTGCTGCAGCCGACGTGCATGCCCACCAACGACAATCTGATGGAGCTGCTGATCATGGTCGACGCGCTGAAGCGTTCGTCGGCCGCGCGCGTCACGGCCGCCATTCCGTATTTCGGATACGCGCGCCAGGACCGGCGCCCGCGCTCGGCGCGCGTAGCGATCAGTGCAAAGGTCGTGGCCAACATGCTCACTGCGGTCGGCGTGGCGCGCGTGCTCACCATGGACCTTCACGCCGACCAGATCCAGGGCTTCTTCGACATCCCGGTGGACAATATCTATGCCGCGCCAGTGCTGCTCGGCGACGTGTGGAAGCAGCGCTACGAGAACCTGATCGTCGTTTCTCCCGACGTCGGCGGCGTGGTGCGCGCGCGCGCACTGGCCAAGAGGCTGGAGTCAGACCTGGCGATCATCGACAAGCGGCGGCCGAAAGCCAACGTGTCGGAAGTGATGAACGTGATCGGCGAGGTGGCCGGCCGCACCTGCGTGATCATGGATGACATGGTCGACACCGCGGGGACCCTGTGCAAGGCGGCGCAGGTGCTCAAGCAGGAGGGCGCCACGAAGGTGGTCGCGTACTGCACGCACGCGGTGCTCTCGGGCGGCGCGATCGAGCGCATCGCGGGCTCGGACATGGACGAGCTGGTGGTGACCGATACCATCCCCTTGAGCGAGGAGGCGCGCGCCTGCGGAAAGATCCGGCAGCTTTCCGTTGCGGCGCTGCTCGCAGAGACGATTCTCAGGATCTTCACCGAGGAGTCGGTGAGCTCGCTGTTCATAGAGTAGGGATTATCAACACCGCCCGCATCTGGTCGCGGATCGAGCGGATCAACCAAGGAGCAATGCGATGAAAATCGAAATCAGCGCGCGCAAGCGCGAGGCGCAAGGAACGGGTGCGAGCCGCCGTCTGCGTCGCTCGGGCAGGGTACCGGGCATCCTGTACGGCGGGGACAAGCAGCCGGTCAACATCGAGCTCGAGCACAAGGATCTGCTGCAAAAGCTGCATAACGAAGCTTTCCACGCGTCGATCCTCGCCCTGAAGCTCGACGGCGGGCCGGCCGAGCAGGTGCTGCTGCGCAGCTTCAACATGCATCCGTACAGGCCGCAGGTGCAGCACGTCGACTTCCAGCGGGTGTCGAAGGACAAGAAGATCCACATGAAGGTGCCGCTGCACTTCGTGAATGCCGACAAGTCGCCGGGTGTGAAGGAGCAGGGCGGCGTGGCGAACCACATCATGAACGAGATCGACATCACCTGCTTCCCGGACGATCTGCCCGAATTCGTCGAGGTCGATCTGGGCAATCTCGCGGTCGGCAATTCGATCCACGTGCGCGAGCTGCGGCTGCCGAAAGGCGTCGAGGCCGTACTGCACAAGACCGAGAACCCGGTGGTGGCGACGGTGATCATGCCCGCGCTGGTGACCGAGGAGGAGGAAGCCGCGGCGACCGAGGCGACTCCGGCGGCTGGCGAAGTGCCGACGACCGCGCAGGCTGCGCCCGAGGCCACGGCGGAAGGCGCCGCTGGCGAGAAGGC
>DASPRB010000070.1:0-2590 GCA_035624675.1 Burkholderiales bacterium | reverse complement strand
GGCGAGGTCGAGGCGTTGATCAGGAACGACTCGTTGAAGCGCTTGTGCTCGATGTACCGCTTCTGTCCGCGGATGTGCTCGTCGCGCTTGTGGATTTGCGAGGCCTGCGAGAAGCCGGCGCCCTGCTTGTGCACCGACTGCGTGGAAAACAGCCCCGCCATCTCCGGCGCGAGCTTCGCCAGGCGCATCGGGCTGTGGTCCTCGAACAGCGGGTGGAAAGCGTTGTAACCGATCCAGGCTTCGTCCCACAGCACGTAATCGCACAGATGCCCGATCCGCTCGAGCACCTTGCGCACGTTGTAGATCGTGCCGTCGTAGGTCGCGAGCTGGATGCAGGCGAGCCGGAACGGCCGCGGCGCCCTGGCGCGCTCCTTGTCCTTCACCAGCGGGCTGGCGCGGATCTGCTCGCGCAGGGTCTTCTCGTCCCAGGCGTCCCAGTCGACTGCGCCGATCATGCCGAAAGGGTTGCGCGCGGTCGGCAGGAAGATCGGGATCGCCCCCGCCTGCACCAGAGCCCCCTGGTGCAGCGACTTGTGGTTGTTGCGGTCGAACAGCACCAGGTCGCCGCGCCTCAGCACCGCGCCGGTGACCACCTTGTTCGAGGTGCTGGTGCCGTTCAGCACGAAGTAGGTGCGGTCGGCGCCGAACACCTTGGCCGCGTGCTGCTGCGCTTCCGCCGCGGCGCCCTCGTGGATCAGCAGGTCGCCGAGGTCGACATCCGCGTTGCACAGGTCGTTGCGGAACACGCTCTCGCCCAGGTGCTTGAAGAACAGCTGCCCGGCGGGCGACTTGCGATAGAACTGGCCGCCCTGGTGCCCCGGACAGGCGAAGGTGATGTTCGCCTCGCTGTCGTAGGCCATCAGCCCGCCGAAGAACGGCGGCAGCAGCTCGCGGCCGTACTTCACCACGCTCGCGATCACCTGCTTGGCGTAGAACGCGGGCGTCTGTTGGCCGAGGTAGATGAAGCCGTCGACCTCGCCCAGCCCTCCGGTCACCATCATGTCGGAGAGCTGGTGCGAGTCCGCGAGCGCCCACAGCGGCGTGCGAAAGCCGAGCGTCCTCACTGCAGTTCCCAGCTTGATCGCCGGCTCGCGCCGCTCGCCGTCGACGAGCAGGATGTAGGCGCCCACCGCCGCGTCCTCGGAGGCGTCGCGCTCGAAGCGCTCGCTCACCTCGACCTCGTAGTTCTCGGCAGCGATGTGCTCGATCAGCTGCTTGGTCTGCGGATTCGCGGGGTCGACGATCGCCACCACCTTGAGCAGCCGGTGAAACGGGATCGGAATCGTCGGCGACTTGACCGAGCGCGGGATCACTTGCCGCCTTCCGCGACGCAGTCCACCAGGTAGCGCCGGCCGCCCTCGGCCGGCGCGAAGCGCAGGCCGTGAATGTCGGTCTCGAAGCCCGGAAACTTCTGGTCGAACTCGCGCGCGTACAGCAGGTAGTCCTGGATCGACTTGGTCGCGCGCGTCAGGCGCTCGCCCGGCATGATCACCGGGATGCCGGGCGGGTAGGGCACCACCATCACGGCGAGCGTGCGCCCCATCAGCTTGTCGATCTCGACCGACTCCACGCGCCCGCGCACCAGGTGGTCGTAGGCGTCAGCGGGGCGCAGCGCCATCTCGGGCAGCGTGGTGTACATGTCCTTCTGCGCCTTGGGCAGGTTGTCCTCGCGATACACGCGGTGCACCGCCTCGCACAGGTCCTTGAGTCCCATGCCGGCGTAGGCCTCGGGATGCGCCTGGGTGAGCGCCGGCAGCACGCGCTCGAGCGGCGCGTTGGCGTCATACAGATCCTTGAAATTGAGCAGCTCGGTGACGAGCGTGCTCCACTTGCCCTTGGTGATGCCCATCGAGAACAGCACCAGGAACGAGTAGAGGCCCGTCTTCTCGATCTCGATGCGCCTCTGCGACAGGAACTTGACCACCACCGCTGCGGGAATGCCGTGCGCCTGCATTGCGCCGGCGGGCGACAGGCCCGGCGTGAGGATCGTGACCTTGATCGGGTCGACCAGCACGTGGTTCTCCGCCAGCCCCTCGAAGCCGTGCCACTTGTCGCCGGGATCGAGCACCCAGGCGGAGGTCTCGTCGGCGGGCTTCTTCGCCATGGCATCGGGCTGCCAGACCTCGAACCACCACGAGCCCTTGAGCTGCTTCTTCACCGCGGTCATGGCGCGCCGGAAGCTGAGCGCCTCGTCGATCGTCTCCTGCACGATCGCGCGCCCGCCGGGCCGCTCCATCATCGCCGCGGCGACGTCGCAGGAGGCGATGATGCCGTACTGCGGCGAGGTCGAGGTGTGCATCATGAACGCCTCGTTGAAGCGCGTCATGTCGAGCTTCTTCGCTTCGGCGTGCTGCACGTGGATCATCGAGGCCTGCGACAGCGCCGAGAGCAGCTTGTGCGTCGATTGGGTGGCGAAGGTGATCGCGTGCGGCGAGCGCGCCGGCTGGTCGGACGAGATCGCGTGGTAGCCGTCGTAGAACTCGTGGAAGTTCGCGTAGGCGTACCAGGCCTCGTCGAAGTGCAGCACCTCGACCGCGTCGCCGAGCGACTTCTTGATCGCGTCGACGTTGTAGCACAGCCCGTCGTAGGT
>DASPRB010000180.1:0-28616 GCA_035624675.1 Burkholderiales bacterium | reverse complement strand
TCCGCGCCTTTCCAGCGGGCGTCCCCGCCCGCGCAATCAAACCACGAACAAGGGGAGTCAGGCCATGTCCGCAGGCATCATCTTCGCGCTGGTGTGCGCCGTCATCGGCATCGCTTACGGCGCCGTGTCGATCAAGTGGATTCTCGCGCAAGGCGACGGCAACGAGCGCATGCGTGAGATCGCGGCGGCGGTCAAGGAGGGCGCGAGCGCCTACCTGAGGCGCCAGTACTTCACCATCGCGATCGTCGGGGTGATCCTGTTTCTGGTCATCGGCTTCGTGCCGCAGCTCGGCTGGGGCACCGCCTGGGGCTTCTTCATCGGCGCCGTGTTCTCGGGCCTGTCGGGCATCATCGGCATGAACGTCTCGGTGCGCGCCAACGTGCGCACCGCGGAGGCTGCGCGCACCGGACTGAACGAGGCGCTGAGCGTGGCGTTCCGCGGCGGGGCGATCACCGGGCTGCTGGTGGTCGGCCTCGGGCTGCTCGGCGTCGCGGGCTACTTCGCGCTGCTGTACGCCAACGCGGCCGACAAGGCGAACCTGGCGCACATCATCCATCCGCTGGTCGGCCTCGGCTTCGGCGGCTCGCTCATCTCGATCTTCGCGCGCTTGGGCGGTGGCATCTTCACCAAGGGCGCCGACGTGGGCGCCGACCTCGTGGGCAAGGTCGAAGCCGGCATTCCCGAGGACGATCCGCGCAACCCGGCGGTGATCGCGGACAACGTCGGCGACAACGTGGGCGATTGCGCGGGCATGGCCGCGGACCTGTTCGAGACCTATGCGGTCACGATCATCGCCACGATGCTGCTCGGCGCGCTGATGGTGCACAGCGAATCGCCGAACGCCGCGATCTATCCGCTCGCGATCGGCGGCTTCTCGATCCTCGCCTCGATCATCGGCACCTGGTTCGTCAAGGCGAAGCCCGGCGACAAGAACGTCATGCCCGCGCTCTACAAGGGCCTGTGGGTCGCCGGAATCCTCGCGCTGATCGCCTTCTACCCGATCACGCGCTGGCTGATGGGCGACATCGTCGCCAACGTGCCGTTCGACATCGCCGGCGGCACGAAGATGATCACGGTCTGGCACCTTTGGGGGGCGGCCGCCGTCGGGCTGGTGCTCACGGGATTCATGGTGTGGATCACGGAGTACTACACCGGGACGGACTTCAAGCCGGTGCGGCACATCGCCCAGGCCTCGACCACCGGGCACGGCACCAACATCATCGCCGGCCTGGGCGTGTCGATGAAGGCGACCGCCTGGCCGGTGCTCGCGGTCTGCGTGGCGATCTTCGTGTCCTACGCGCTCGCCGGCCTGTACGGCATCGCCATCGCCGCCACCGCGATGCTGTCGATGACCGGCATCGTTGTCGCGCTGGACGCCTATGGACCGATCACCGACAACGCCGGCGGCATCGCCGAGATGGCCGACCTGCCCGACAGCGTGCGCTCGATCACCGACCCGCTCGACGCGGTCGGCAACACCACCAAGGCGGTCACCAAGGGCTACGCGATCGGCTCGGCGGGGCTCGCCGCGCTGGTGCTGTTCGCCGACTACACGCACGCGCTCGAGAAAGCCGGCCAGCACGGGTTCAGCTTCGACCTGTCGAACCACATGGTGATCATCGGCCTGTTCATCGGCGGAATGGTGCCGTACCTGTTCGGCGCCATGGCGATGGAGGCGGTGGGACGCGCCGCCGGTTCGGTGGTGATCGAGGTGCGCCGCCAGTTCAAGGAGATCGCGGGCATCATGGAGGGCAAGACCAAGCCCGACTACTCGCGCGCGGTCGACATGCTCACGCGCGCGGCGATCAAGGAGATGATTGTGCCGTCGCTGCTGCCGGTGCTGATCCCGATCGTCGTCGGGCTGGTACTCGGGCCGCAGGCGCTCGGTGGGGTGCTGATGGGCACCATCGTCACGGGGCTGTTCGTCGCGGTGTCGATGACCACCGGCGGGGGCGCCTGGGACAATGCCAAGAAGTACATCGAGGACGGCAACTACGGCGGCAAGGGTTCGGACGCGCACAAGGCGGCCGTGACCGGCGACACCGTGGGCGACCCCTACAAGGACACCGCCGGCCCGGCCGTCAACCCGCTCATCAAGATCATCAACATCGTCGCGCTGTTGATCGTCCCGCTGATCGTCTGAAGCCGCGCCGCACGCGGGGTCGGCTAGCGCGCGCCGAGCGGCAGGCGCAGCACGACCCTGAGGCCGCCCTTGGGCGAGTCGGCGAGCGCGATCGAGCCGCGATGCCGCGCGACGACCTGGCTGACGATCGCTAGCCCGAGGCCGCTGCCTTCTGAGCCGTCGCCCGCGCGGCGATAGAAGCGGTCGAACACGCGCGCGCGCTCCGCGGGGGGAATCCCCGGCCCGCTGTCGCTCACCTCGAGCACCGCCTCGTCGCCCTCGCGCGCGAGCGACACGTCGATGCTCCCGCCGGCGGGCGTATAGCGCACGGCGTTATCGACCAGGTTGGAGAGCAGCGTGCGCAGCCCCGCTGCGCTGCCGTCGACCGAAAGCGGCTCCTCGCGCGCCATGCCGAGATCGATGGACTTGTCGTGCGCGAGCGATGCGTGCTCGGCGATCACCTCGCGCGCCAGCTCGTCCAGCCGCACCGGCACGCTCGGCGTCTGCGCCGCCTGGTCTTCCTCGCGCGCCAGCGTGAGCAGCTGCTGCACCAGGTGGCTGGAGCGCTCGACGCCGCGCTTCAGGCTGCCGAGCGCCTCGCGCCGCTCGCCTTCCTGCGCGGCGCGCTCGGCGATCTGCGCCTGCAGGCGCAGCGCGGCAAGCGGGGTGCGCAGCTCGTGCGCCGCGTCGGCGACGAATGCGCGCTGCGTCTCGAGGGCGCGATGCAGCCTGCGCAGCAGATCGTTCAGCGCATGCACCAGCGGCTGCACCTCGCGCGGCAGCCCGCGCTCCTCGAGCGGCGAGAGCGCGTCCGGCGAGCGGCGTCCCACGTCGCTGGCCAGGCGCTCGATCGGCGAGAGTCCCTTGCCGACCGTGAGCCAGATCAGCAGGCCGAGCAGCGGCAGCACCGCCACCATCGGCCAGGCGGTGTGCAGCGCGAGCCGCGCCGCGATGCGGTCGCGCACCGCGTAGGGCTGCGCCACCTGGATGACGTGGTCCCTGAGCTGCGTCGAGAACACGCGCCAGCGACCGCCCGGCGCGGAGACGTCGGCGAAGCCGAGCTGCGCGCGGTCCGGGATGCCGGCTTTCGGATGGGATATGTACAGGCGCACGCCCTGCTGGTTCCAGATTTGCACCAGCACTTCCAGGCCGCGGGCGGGACTGTCCTCCTGTGAAATGAGTCCGCTGGCGAGCGCGTGGTCGCGGAACGAAAGCGCCATCTGCTGCAGCTGGTAGTCGGCGAGCGCATTGGCCTCCTCGCGCGCCATGAGGAACGTGGACACGGTGCCCGCGGCGACCGCGAGCGCGGTGCCGCCCAGCAGCCAGGCGAGCAGCCGGCGCCGGATGGATATCATCTGGACTTCGGCACCATGTAGCCGGCGCCGCGCACCGTGCGGATGAATTCCGCGCCCAGCTTCCTGCGCAGGCCGTGCACGAACACCTCGACTGCGTTCGACTCGACTTCCTCTCCCCAGCCGTAGATGCGCTCTTCGAGCTGCGCGCGCGAAAGAATCGCGCCCGGTCGGGTGAGGAGCGCCTCGAGCACGGCGAACTCGCGCTGCGACAGCATCAGCGGCCGGCCTTCGAAAGTCGCCTCGTGCGTGGCAGGCCGCAGCACCAGGCCCATGTGCTCGATCACCGGCTCCGCGCGGCCGTCGCGCCGTCGCACGACGGCGCGCACGCGCGCCGCGAGCTCGTCCAGGTCGAAGGGCTTGACGAGATAGTCGTCGGCGCCCGAGTCCAGCCCCTTGATGCGCTCGGGGATCGCGTCGCGTGCGGTGATCACCACGACGGGGACCGCGTCGCGCCGGGCGCGCAGCTCGCGCAGCAGTTCGAGACCGTCCTTCTTGGGCAGCCCGAGGTCGAGCAGCACGCAGTCGTAGCGCTCGGTTTCGAGGGCCAGCTCGGCGGAGCGCCCGTCCTGCGCCCAGTCGACGGAAAAGCCGTCCTGGCGCAGGCCCTTCTGCACGCTCTCGCCGATCATGCGGTCGTCTTCGACCAGAAGCAGCCGCATCGTTCCACCTCCCCCGGGGCGCGCTATTCTACGCGCGCCGCGCCGGCCATTCGAACACTACGCTGCGATGGGTGCGGCCGACTACCACCTGGCGCTCGATCTTCCTGCCGTCGTGCTCGGCGAGCACCCGGTAGCGTCCCTCCGGCAGCTTGATGAGCATGAAAGGGCCTTGCGCGGTGGCGCTCAGGACCACCTTGCCATGCGCATTGCGCACCGTGACCGGCACCTCGGCGGTGAACTCCGCCGGAAGGTTCTTGGCCGCGGGCTTGACGACGAACTCGAGCGCCAGCGGGTAGTGTGGGGCCTGCTCGCGAAACGCGTGCGCCTGAGACTCGCCGATACCGCCCGAGAGCCAGGTGATGCCGTCGCGCGTTCTTGGCTCGGGCAGGACGCTCGAGGACGTGCTTGCGTGCGCCACGCCGGCACCGAGCAGCGCGGCGAAAAGAACCGTAGCGGTCTTGGTCATGACGTGCTCCTTTCGCTTGGGGGAGAAACGGGAAAGCAGGGCGGCGCCGGTGGGGGGGGGTACCGGCGCCGCCCGCTCTTCGACGCTGGGGCTCAGCCGAGCTCCACCGGTACGAAGATCTTCGCGTCCTGGCGCTGCACCAGCAGCGCGACGTGCTTGCCGGACTTGGCGATCAGCGCGCGCAGCTGTGGGACCGATTTCACCGGCGTGCCGTTCACCGAGAGGATGACGTCGCCTTGCTCGATGCCGGCCTGCGCGGCCGGTCCGCTGACGTTCTCGACGAGCAGGCCGCCGTCGATCTGCGCTTGCTCGCGCTCGTCCTTGGTGAGCGGGCGCACGGCGAGCCCGAGGCGACCGTTCTCGCTGCCGCCGGAGGCGCTCGCAATCCGATCGCCTTTCAGTTCGCCGACCACGACCTCGACGTCTTTCTTGCCGCCGTCGCGCCAGATCTGGAGCGTCGCCTTGCTGCCGGGCTTGATGTTCGCCACCATCGGCGGCAGCTGATTCGAGCTGCCGACCGGCTGACCGTTGACCGCGAGGATCACGTCGCCGGACTTCATGCCGGCCTTGGCCGCGGGGCCGTTCTTCTCGACCGAGGCGATCAGCGCGCCGCGCGGCTTATCCAGCCCGAAGGACTGCGCCAGGCCCTGGGTGACCTGCTGGATCGCGACGCCGATCCGGCCGCGCTCCACCTTGCCGTGCGCGATCAGTTGCTGCTCGACCTGCGATGCGACGTCGATCGGAATCGCGAACGAGAGTCCCTGGAAGCCGCCGGTCTGCGAATAGATCTGCGAGTTGATGCCGATCACTTCGCCGTTCATGTTGAACAGCGGACCGCCCGAGTTGCCCGGGTTCACCGCCGCGTCGGTCTGGATGAAGGGCACGTAAGTGCCGTCCGGCAGCGCGCGCGAGGTGGCGCTGACAATGCCGGCAGTGACCGTGTTCTCGAAGCCGTAGGGCGATCCGATCGCGACCACCCACTGACCGACGCGCACCGAGTTGGAGTTGCCCAGCTTGACCGTGGGCAGGTCCTTGGCGTCGATCTTGATCACGGCGATGTCGGTCGGCTTGTCGACACCGAGCACCTTCGCCTTGAACTCGCGCTGGTCGGAGAGCTTGACGACGACGTCGCTCGCGCCATCGACCACGTGCGCATTGGTCAGGATGATGCCGTCGGAGCGCACGATGAACCCGGAGCCGAGGCCGTGCGTCGGGCCCTGCTGAGGCATCGGGATTTGGAAGTGCCGGAAGAACTGCGAGAAGGGATCGTTGCCGAAGTCCGGGATTTGCGACTGCTCCGACGTCTTCTCGTTCTCGGTGACGGTGATGTTGACGACCGCGCCGCGGTTCGCGTCGACGATCGACGTGAAGTTGGGCAGCGCGAGAGTTGCCGTCGGGGCGGCGTGGGCTGCCGGCTGTGCCGCCGGAGTGGCCGCCTGCGCCTTCGGCCACAGGCCGTCGGCGTGCATGCCGCCCCAGGCTCCGAGCGCGAGCAGCCCGGCAGCCGCGAAGGTAGCGGCGATGATTCTGCGTTTCATGTCGATCTCCTTGTCCGCTTGGCGCGCGCGTTTCGCGCGCTGTACGGGGCGCATGCTCGCCCCGCGGCCTTAACCCATCCTTAAGGCCGTGTCAGCGCGGCGGCGACCGCTTCTGCGCAATGCTCCGGCGGGGCGGCCGCGTCCACCGCGATCGCGTTCGCCGGCGGCTCGAGCGTCGCGAGCTGGCTGTCGAGCAGCGAGGCGGGCATGTAGCGGTGCGTGCGGGCGGCGAGGCGCGCGCGCAGCACGCGCGCGTCCGCGTGCAGGTAGACCAGCCGGCAAGGCGCCACCTCGCGGCACAGCCGCTCGCGGTAGGAGATCTTGAGCGCCGAACAGGCGAGCACGACGCTCGCGCCGCGCGCCGCGCGCTCGCGCAGCAACGCGTTCAGCCGCTCGAGCCAGGGCCAGCGGTCGGCGTCCTCGAGCGGGGTGCCAGCGGCCATCTTCGCGACGTTCGCCGGCGGGTGAAAATCGTCCGCGTCGAGGAACTCGCAGGCGAGCCTGCGGGCGAGCAGCTGCCCGATGGTGGTCTTGCCGACCCCGGACACGCCCATCACGACGACGATCACGTGCCGCGACGGCTCAGCTGCGCGTCACCGCGTGGCCGCCGAACTGGGCGCGCATCGTGGCGAGCAGCTTGCGCGCGTAGTCGGCGCGGCCCTGGCTCGCAAAGCGGCTCATCAGCGCCAGCGTGATCACCGGCGCGGGCACGCCGAGCTCGACCGCCTCGAGCGCCGTCCAGCGCCCTTCGCCCGAGTCGGCGACCACGGGCGCGATCCCGGCGAGCGCCGGATCGGCGGCGAGCGCCTCGGCGCTCAGGTCGAGCAGCCACGAGCGCACCACGCTGCCGTGGCGCCAGGTATCGGCGAGGCGCGCAAGGTCGATGCCGAAGTCGGCGCGTGCCTCGACGAGCGCCAGGCCTTCCGCGAGCGCCTGCATCATTCCGTACTCGATGCCGTTGTGCACCATCTTCGCAAAGTGGCCCGCGCCGCTCGGCCCGCAGTGCATCCAGCCGCGTTCGGGGCCCGGCGCGAGAATGCGCGCGAAGGCTTCGAACATCTCGATCGACTTCGGCGTGCCGCCCAGCGTGAGGCAGTAGCCCTGTTCGAGTCCGTGAATTCCGCCGGAGACGCCGGCGTCGACGAAGCGCAGGCCTGCGCGCGAGAGATCGAGCGCGCGCCGCATCGAGTCCTTGTAGAAGGCGTTTGCGCCGTCGACCACCAGGTCGCCGGCCGAGAGCAGCGGCAGCAGCTCGCCCAGCGTCTCCTCGGTCGCCTGTCCGGCGGGCAGCATCGTCAGCACCACGCGCTCCCCGTCGAGCTGCGCGCACAGCGCAGCGAGCGCGTCGACGCACTCGACGCCCTTCTCGCCGGCCAGCGCCGCGCGCGCTGCGCGCTCGCGATCGAAGCCGATCACGCGCGCCCCGCCGCGCGCCAGGCGCCGCGCCATGTTGCCGCCCATCTTGCCGAGCCCCACGATGCCGATCTGCATGGCCGTCTCCCGAGACTGCAAGCTTCGATTCTATCCGCGCGCTCGCAACAGCCGGTCGGCGGCCTGGTCGAAGCGTTGCGCCGCGTCGGGCGCGAAGGGGTCGAGCACCGCGTCGGGTCGCATGGCGCGCAGCCAGGTGAGCTGGCGCTTGGCGAGCTGGCGCGTCGCGGCGATGCCCTTGTCGCGCAGCGCGGCGCGGTCGAAAGCCCCGTCGAGGAAGGCCCAGGCCTGCCGGTAGCCGACGCTGCGCATGCTGGGCAGCGCCGCGTCGAGCGCGAAGCGCGCGCGCAGCGCGCGCAGCTCGTCGACCAGGCCGGCCGCGAGCATGCGCTCGAAGCGCTCGGCAATGCGCGCGTGCAGCCGGGCGCGCTCGCCGGGCATCAAGGCCAGCGCCGCGAGTCGGAACGGCGGCGCCGCGCGCGGCGCGCTGTGCAGCGCCGAGAGCGGCCGGCCGGTCGCGCGGCAGACTTCGAGCGCGCGCTGGATGCGCTGCGCGTCGGTCGGCTTCAGGCGCCGCGCCGTCGCCGGATCGAGGCGTGCGAGCTCGGCGTGCAGAGCCGGCCAACCGCGCGCGCGCGCCTCGACGTCGATCGTGGCGCGCAGCGCCGGATCGGCCGCCGGCAGCGCATCGATGCCCTGCGCGAGCGCCCGGTAGTAGAGCATCGTGCCGCCCACCAGCAGCGGCACCCGGCCGCGCGCGAGGATGCCGTGCACGGCGGCGATCGCGTCGGCGCGGAAGCGCCCCGCGGAGTAGCTCTCGGTGGGATCGACCACATCGATCAGGTGGTGCGGCACCTGCGCGCGCTCGGCGGGCGAGGGCTTGGCCGTGCCGATGTCCATGCCGCGGTACACCTGCGCCGAGTCCACGCTGATAATTTCGGCGGCCAGCCGCGCCGCCAGCCGCATCGCCAGCGCTGACTTGCCGCTCGCGGTCGGCCCGAGGAGCGCCAGCGCGAGCGGCGCCACTAGCGCCCTCGCAGGAAGAGCTTGTCCAGGTCGGAAAGCGTGAGCTGGTACCAGGTCGGCCGCCCGTGGTTGCAGCTCCCCGAGCGCTCCGTGGCTTCCATTTCGCGCAGCAGCGCGTTCATCTCCGGCAGGCTGAGCGCGCGGTTGGCGCGCACTGCGGCGTGGCAGGCCATGCCGGCGAGCAGCTCGTCGCGCCGCGCAGCGAGCGCCTGCGCTGCGCCGAATTCGCGCAGCTCGGCGAGAACGCTGCGCGCCAGCGCCGCGACGTCGCCCGTGGCGAGCGCGGCGGGCGCCGCGCGCACCGCCAGCTCGGTCGGTCCCGCGGCGCTGATTTCCAGGCCGAGCTGCTCGAGCGTTGGGCCGTTCTCCTCCGCGATCGCGACCTCCAGCGCTTCGGCGCGGAACACGCTCGGAACGAGCAGCGCCTGGCGCTGCACGGAGCCCGCCTCGAGCGAGCGCCGCAGCCGCTCGAACACGATACGCTCGTGCGCGGCGTGCATGTCGACAAGGACGAGGCCCGCTGCGTTCTGCGCCAGGATGTAGACGCCGTGCAGCTGCGCGAGCGCGTAGCCGAGCGGCGGCGTTTCCTGGGGCGCGGCCGCAGCGAGCGGCGCGGGACGCGCGGCGTCCGCGACGAACGACTGGTAGGCGGCCAGCGGCTGCTCGATGCCGAGCGCGGCCTGGGCCGGGGCGGCGCTCGCCGGCGCAAGCGCCGCGTACGCGACCGGCGCCGCGGCGGCGGACGGCGAGAGCGCGCGCTTGAGCGCGTGCAGGACGAACTGGTGCACCGCGCGCGCCTCGCGAAAGCGCACTTCGGTCTTGGCGGGGTGAACGTTCACGTCCACGGCGCGCGGGTCGAGCTCGAGGAACAGCACGTAGGCGGGCTGGCGCTCGCCGTGCAGCAGCTCGGCCCAGGCCTCGCGCGCCGCGTGCGCAAGCAGCCGGTCGCGCACGAAGCGCCCGTTGACATAGAAATACTGTGCGTCGGCGCGGCTGCGCGCCGCCTGCGGGCTGCCTGCCAAGCCGGTCAGGCGCAGTCCGCCCGCCTGCGCCTCGACCGCGAGCGCGCTGTCGGTGAATTCGCGCCCGAGCAGCGCCGCCGCGCGCTCGGCGAGCGGCTGCGGCTTGAGCCGCACGCTGACCCGGGAATTGTGCCTGAGCGACCAGGCGAGTTCCGGGCGGGCGAGCGCGGCGCGGCGGAACACGTCCTCGCAGTGGCCGAATTCGGTGGCCGCTGTGCGCAGGAACTTGCGCCGCGCGGGCGTATTGAAATACAGGTCGCTCACCGTCACCGTGGTGCCGGGCGCGCGCGCCGCGGGCGCGGGCCGCTCCGCGCCACCGCCCTCGGCGCGCACGTTGTAGGCGTGCGGCGCGGCCCTCTCGCGCGAGGTGAGCTCGACGCGCGCGACCGCCGCGATCGAGGCGAGCGCTTCGCCCCGAAAGCCGAGCGAGGCGACCGCCTCGAGGTCCTCGAGCGAAGCGATCTTGCTGGTCGCGTGGCGTGCCAGCGCGAGCGCGAGGTCCTCGCGCGCGATGCCCGCGCCGTCGTCTTCGACCTGCACGCGGCGCACGCCGCCCTCATCGAGCACGACCCCGATGTCGCGCGCGCCCGCGTCGAGCGCGTTCTCGATCAGCTCCTTGAGCACGGAGGCGGGCCGCTCGACCACCTCGCCGGCGGCGATCTGGCTGATCAGCAGCTCGGGCAGGACCCGGATCGAGCTCACGGTGCCGTTCGCAGCGCGAGCTCGGCCGGCGCGCCGCCGGTCAGGCGCACGAGCGCGTCGAAATCCAGCCGGAACACGGTGTGCGGGTGGCCCGCGGCCGCCCAGATCTCGCCCTGCGCCGAGAGGTCGCGGTCGATCAGGGTGCGCAGCCGCTGTGGATGGCCGAGCGGCGCGACGCCGCCGATCGCGAAGCCCGTGCGCTCGCGCACGAACGCGGCGTCGGCCTTGCCGACCGGCTCGCCGACGAGCGCCTCGAGCCGCGCCGCGTCGACGCGGTTGGCTCCGCTCGACAAGACGAGCAGCGGCTCGCGCGAGCGCGCGCAGCGGAACACCAGCGAGTTGGCGATCTGGCCGAGCGCGCAGCCCAGGAAGCGCGCGGCCTCCTGCGCGCTGCGCGCTGCGCCCGCCAGCTCCACGATGCGCGCGTCGTGTCCTGCGGCGGCGAGCGCCGCGCGCACACGCTCGACGCTCGGGGATAGAAGTGCTGAGGCGGCCATGACGAAGCGCAGAAAGCACGAAATTATACGCGCCGCACCCGCTACAATTGCGCCATGGATTGGCTCGCCTCGCTGTGGGAAATCGCGCTGCATCTCGATCGGCATCTGGCCGACTTCCTCGCCGCGCACGGCGCCTGGGTCTACGCGCTGCTGTTCGCGATCGTATTCTGCGAGACCGGCCTGGTCGTGACGCCTTTCCTGCCCGGCGATTCGCTGCTTTTCGTGATCGGCGCGCTCGCGGCGACCGGGGGCATATCGCCGCAGGTCGCCGCAGCGACGCTGGTGTGCGCTGCGCTGTGCGGCGACAACGTCAACTACTGGATCGGGCGCTGGCTGGGTCCGCGCGTGTTCGGGGCGTCCGACGCGCGCTGGTTCAACCGGCGCCACCTCGCCTATACCGAGGCATTCTACGAGCGCCACGGCGGCAAGGCGGTGGTGATCGCGCGCTTCCTGCCGATCGTGCGCACCTACGTGCCGTTCGTCGCCGGCGTGGGGCGCATGCGCTACGCGAGGTTCCTCGCCTTCAGCGTCGGCGGCGCGCTGCTGTGGGTCGTGTCGCTGGTCGCCGCCGGCTACTTCTTCGGCAACCTGCCGGTGGTGCGCGACAACCTCACGCTGGCGATTCTGGGCGTGATCGCGGCATCGCTCGCGCCGCTCGCCTTCGCCGCGCTGCGCCGGCTGTCATTTGAACGCCAGAGGTGACTGCGGCTGCGGCGGGTGCTTCGCGAGGTAACGCTTGATGCCGGCCAGGATGGCGTGCGCCAGGCGGTCCTGGTAGGCGTCGTCGGTCAGGCGCTTTTCTTCCTGGGGATTCGAGATGAAGGCGGTTTCGACCAGGATCGAGGGTACGTCCGGCGCCTTGAGCACGGCGAAGCTCGCCTGCTCGACGTGGCCCCTGTGCAGCGTATTGACGCGTCCGAGCTCCGATAGCACCGATTGGCCGAGCTTGAGGCTGTAGTCGATCGTGGCGGTCTGCGACAGATCGAGCAGCGTCCTGGCGAGATAGCGATCCTTGACGTCCAGGTTGACGCCGCCGATGAGATCAGCATCGTTCTCGCTGTTGGCGAGCCAGCGCGCCGCCTCGGAGGTCGCGCGCCGCTCGGACAGCGCGAATACCGACGAGCCGCGCGCGTACGGCTGCACGAAGGCGTCGGCGTGGATGGAAACGAACAGGTCGGCTTTCACGCGCCGCGCCTTCTCTACGCGCGCAGCGAGCGACAGGTAGTAGTCCCCGTCGCGCGTCAGCATGGCGCGCATGCCCGGCTCGGCGTCGATCAGCTTCTTCAGTCGGCGCGCGATCATCAGCGTCACGTTCTTCTCGTAGGTGCCGTGGCGCCCCCTGGCGCCGGGGTCCTCGCCGCCGTGGCCGGGGTCGATCACGATGGTCGCCAGGCGCGACACCGGCGCGCCATCCTTGTAGGCCGGTGTCGTCTTGCCGTCCGATTCGATCAGCGCGAGCAGCGGGTCTTCGGCCACGCGCGGGTAGACGTCGAGCACCAGCCGATAGCCGTATTCCCCGATCGGCTTGAGGGCGAACACCTGCGGCTTGACCGCGGCCTTGAGATCGAGCACCAGGCGCACCACGCCGGGGCGGTTGCGTGCGACGCGCAGCTTGCCGATGTAGGGGTCGTCGCTGCTGACCTTACCCTCCAGGGCGGTGAGCGCTTCGCCGGCGTCGACGCCCTGCAGGTCGAGCACCAGCCGATCCGGATTGGCGAGACTGAACAGCTGGTACTTGAGGGGTGCGTTGGATTCCAGCGTGAGGCGCGTGTAGTCGCGCGCAGGCCAGATGCGCGCCGACGAGATGGTTTCACCCGCGATCGCCGCCGGCGCAGAGCACTGCAGCGCAAGCGCGCTCAGCCCCGCGATCAGCGCCTCAAGGCAGCGGCGAGCCACTCGCGACCGGGAAGCGAGCGCGGCCTGAGGCGCGCGCTGCGCCCACTGCCGGCGAACGCGAGGCTCACTTCGAGGTCCGGTGCGGCGAGCAGGCCGCCGGCACGCTCGGGCCACTCGACGATGCACGCCGTCGCCGGTGTGAAATAGTCCCGAAATCCCGATGCTTCCCATTCCGATCGATCTGTGAATCGATAGAAATCAAAGTGATACAAGTTTAAGCTCGAAAGCTCATAAAGTTCAACTAGGGAATAGGTCGGGCTCTTGACCCGGCCCGCAAACCCCAGGGCTCTCAGAAGTCCTTGAACAAGCGTCGTTTTCCCAGTTCCGAGGTCGCCGTGAAGGAAGAGCACCCGCCCCGGCGCGATGCCCGCGGCAAGCGCTGCACCCAGGCGGCGGGTCGCCGCCGCGTCCGGCAGGGTGAGCTCTTCGGTCATCATCGTGGTCATGGATTACGAGGCGCTGGGGGTGCACATCAAGCAGTGGGGCGGCGAGCTCGGCTTTCAGGCAGTCGGCATCGCGGCCGCCGATCTGGCGCAGGCCGAAGGCCGGCTCGCCGAGTGGCTCGCGCTCGGCTGGCACGGCGAGATGGATTATATGGCGCGTCACGCGGGGCTCCGCGCGCGGCCGGCCGAGCTCGTGCCCGGCACGCAGCGCGTCATCAGCTGCCGCATGGACTACGGGGGCGCGCTCGAAGACGAGTGGCCCGCGCTCGGCGATGGGCGTCGCGCCTACGTGGCGCGCTACGCGCGTGGCCGCGACTACCACAAGCTGCTGCGCACGCGCCTGCAGCGGCTGGCTGATCGCATGCGCGCAGAGGCCGGAGAGTTCCGCTACCGCGTGTTCGCCGACTCCGCGCCGGTGATGGAGGTCGAGCTCGCGACGCGCGCGGGCATCGGCTGGCGCGGCAAGCACACGCTGCTGCTGTCGCGCGATGCGGGCTCGTGGTTCTTCCTCGGCGAGATCTACTGCGACCTCCCGCTGCCGGTGGACGCGCCGGCCGCGGAGCATTGCGGCCGCTGCACGAAGTGCCTGGACGTCTGCCCGACGCAGGCGATCCGCGCTCCCTACCGCCTGGACGCCCGGCGCTGCATTTCGTATCTGACGATCGAGCTGAAGGGGTCGATCCCGCCCGAGCTGCGCCCGCTCATCGGCAACCGCGTGTACGGTTGCGACGACTGCCAGCTGGTGTGCCCGTGGAACGGCTTCGCCAGGATTTCGCAGGAGGACGACTTTCGCGTGCGCAACGGCCTAGACCGGGCGACGCTGGTGGAGTTGTTCGCCTGGAGCGAGCAGCAGTTCGACGAGCGCATGCGCGGCTCGGCGATCCGGCGCATCGGCTACGAGCGCTGGTTGCGCAACCTCGCGGTCGGCCTGGGCAACGCGCCCGGCTCGCCGGAAGTGCTGGCCGCGCTGCGCGCGCGTGCCGACCATCCCTCGGCGCTCGTGCGCGAGCACGTCGCCTGGGCGCTGTCGCGCCATGAGTGACTGGCGTCCGGACGCGCTGCTCGACGGTTTCGAGGCGAAGACCCTCGAATTTCCGCCCGATTACGACGGCCCGGTGGTCGCCACCCTGGTGCGCCTGCCCGCGCGCCGTGCTGCGCGCGGCGCGGTGCTCTACGTGCACGGCTTCGTCGACTACTTCTTCCAGCGCCACATGGCGCTGCGCTTCGCCCAGGAGGGCTACGCCTTCTACGCGCTCGACCTGCGCAAGCACGGCCGCTCGCTGCTGGCCCACCAGCATCCGTGCTTCTGCAAGCGACTGGACGAGTACTATCCGGAAATCGGCCGGGCGCTCGCGGAAATCGGCGAGCCGGTGCTGCTCGCAGGGCATTCGACCGGGGGTCTGCTGTGCTCGCTGTACGCCGCGCAGGGCGAGCGCCGCGACCAGCTGCGCGCCCTGTGGCTGAACAGCCCCTTCTTCGAATTCAGCGCCCGCGGCCTTGCCCGGCTGCAGCTGCGCCTGGCGATCGCCCTCGGCCGGCGCAAGCCGTTCCTCAACAATCCGCGCGCGCTGCGCCCGCAGTACGTGGAGAGCCTGCATCGGAACTTCGGCGGCGAGTGGGACTTCGACCTGCGCCTGAAGCCCGTCGCAGGTTTCCCCGCCTACTTCGGGTGGCTGGCCGCGATCGCCGACGCGCACGCGCGCGTGCACGCCGGCCTCGCACTCGATGTCCCGGTGCTCGCGATGCACTCCGACGAGGCGGACATCGTGCTCGACTGGCGCGACATCGCGCGCTGGAGCCGCGCGCTCGGTGGACGCGTCGCCGTGCTCGGCTTCCCCGGCGGGCTGCACGACCTGGTGCTGTCGCGCGCCGAGGTGCGCGAGGAGGTCTTCAGGCAGCTCTTCGCCTGGGCGGAATGAGCAGCAGCGTGATGAGCGTCGCCGCCGCCCAGGCGAGGTACAGGGCGGCGAACAGCCACTCGGGCGCGTCGTAGTAGAGCAGCCGCGCCACCCAGCGCGCGACGAAGGACTGCGGCCGCAGTCCGCCGCGCAGCAGGTCTTCCCAGATGGTGAGCGGGCAGGCGACGCCGGCGAGGCCCTCGAGCGCAATCACCCCGATCGCCGCCAGGTGAAGAGTGCGGAACCACCAGTTGCGCACCCAGCGCCAGCCGGCTGCGGCGCCGATCCACACCAGTGGCAGGCCGCAGGTGACGAAGGCGGCGATAGCAAAATGCGCGACGAGCAGCGCGTCGGCAGTTATGTCTGGCCCTTCGCCCGCGGGCGCCGGGGGTCGGCGATCCACTCGCTCCACGACCCGGCGTAGATGCGCGAGCCCGAGAAGCCGGCAACCTCCATCGCCAGCAGGTTATGGCAGGCGGCGACACCGGAGCCGCAGTAGTGCACGACCTCGGCCGGGTCGCGGTCGCCGAGCAGCGCGCCGAGCTCCTTCTTCAGCGCCTCGGGCGACTTGAACGTGCCGTCGGGCGTGAGGTTGTCGGCGTTGAAGCGGTTCAGCGCGCCGGGTATGCGCCCCGCGACCGGATCGATCGGCTCGGCCTCGCCGCGAAAGCGCACCGGCGCGCGCGCGTCCACGAGCAGCATGCCCGTCGAGCCCAGCCGCTGCTCGACGTATTCGACGTCCGCGCGCATCCCGGGCTGCGGGCGGGCGGGATATTGCGTGGGGGCGAAAGCGGGGACTTCTGCGGTGACCGCGCGCTCTTCCTCGAGCCACTTGGCGAGGCCGCCGTCCAGCACCGCCACGGCCTCGTGCCCGATCCAGCGCAGCATCCACCAAAGGCGCGAGGCCATCGCGCCGTTGTTCGCGTCGTACGCGACTACCTGGTCGCCCGGCCGCACGCCCTGCCGTCCGAGCCAGGCGGCAAAGGCCGCGGGATCGGGTAGCGGGTGGCGTCCGTCGCGGCCGGTCGGCCGCGCGGACAGGTCGCGATCGAGGTGCGCGAACAGCGCGCCGGGAATGTGCGCGTGGGCATACTGCTGCTCGCCGAGATAGGGCTTGGCGAGGTCGTGGCGACAGTCGAACAGGCGCCACTCGGAGTGGCGCGCGAGCTCCTCGGTCGAGACGAGCGTGGCGTGCGCCACGCTATGCGACGGCCGGCCGCCCGAGGCGCGCGCGCAGCCACTCGTGGAAGTGCAGCATCGTGTCCTCCATCGGCGACTGATACGGCCCGGCGTCGTCCAGGCCCTGCTCGTACAGCGCGCGGCGGCCGCGGTCGATGCGCGCGCACAGCACGCCGTCCTCGATCGCAGTCTCCATGTAGGCGGCCTGCTCGGCTTCTACGAACTCGCGCTCGAACAGCGCGATCTCCTCGGGGTAATAGAACTCGACGACGTTCGTCGTCAGCGTGGGCGAGCGCGGGATCGCCGTCGAGACCACCAGCACGTTCGGGTACCACTCGAGCATGACGTTCGGATAGAGGGTCATCCACAGCGCGCCGTACTTCGGCGCGCGGCCCTCGAGGTGCGCCAGGCAGGCGCGCTGCCATTTCTCGTAGGCCGGCGTGCCGGGCTTGAGCAGGCCCGCCTTGGCGCCCATCACCTGCAGCGACCAGCTCTCGCCGTACTCGATGCGGAAGTTGCCGACGTCGGCGAAGTTCGACAGGCCGGGATGGAACGGTTCGACGTGGTACAGCTCCAGGTAGACCTCGAGGAACGTTTTCCAGTTGAGCGCGTAGTCCTCGATCGCCACGTTGTCGAGAACGTAGCCAGAGAAGTCGAAATCGGCCGCCAGCGGCAGCGCAGCGAGGTCGGCACGCGGGTCCTGCGGGCCGGCGAACAGCAGGCCGTTCCAGCTCGCGAGCGGCGTCGAGGGCAGGCGCACGCAGGGACTCTCGGGAAACTGCGGCGCACCGAGCAGCTCGCCCTTCAGGTCGTAGGTCCAGCGGTGCAGCGGACAGACGATGTTCGCGACGTTGCCGCGACCCTCGAGCATGATCGACTGGCGGTGACGGCAGACGTTCGACAGCAGCTCGACGCCCGCGTCGTTCCTTACCAGCATCTTGGCGTGATCGAGGTGCGCCAGCGTGTAGTAATCGCCCGGGTTCGGCACCATGAGCTCGTGACCGACGTAGTTCGGGCCGGCCTCGAACACCGCCTTTTTCTCCTGGGCGAAGATTTCCGGATCGAAATACCAGGCCACCGGCAGCTGCGCGGCGGCGGGCTTGAGCCTGTGGAGCGCGGCGATATCGGACATCCAGGTCCCCGCTGGGAAATGCCTAATTTTAGCGCACGCCGCGTTTGACCGGCCGGCGCGGCGTCGGCTAAGGTTTCGCTTCTTATGAGCAAGTCCCCCCGGCAAAGTTCCTCGGCCGAGGCCACGCCGGTTCCCGAGCTGACGTTCGAAAAGGCGCTTGCCGAGCTCGAGCGCGTGGTCGGCCAGATGGAAGGCGGCAATCTGAGCCTGGAACAGGCGCTTGCGGCGCACAAGCGCGGCCTGGAGCTGGCGCGCTTCTGCCAGCAGCGGCTGCAGGCCGCGCAACAGCAGGTCAAAGTGCTCGAAGGCGAGGTGCTCAAGCCGCTCGCCCTGGAGGTACCGGATTCTGGCGACGACGGCGATTGAGCCCGGCTTCCAGGCCTGGATGGGCGGCGTTCAGGCGCGCATGGAGGCGGTGCTTGCACGCGTGCTGCCGGCGGCACATGTCGCGCCCACGCGCTTGCACGAGGCGATGCGCTACGCGACGCTCGAAGGCGGCAAGCGCGTCCGGCCGCTGCTCGCTTTCGCCGCGGGGGAGATCACCGGGGCGGCGCCCGAGCGCGTCGAGCTAGCCGCCGCAGCGGTCGAGTTGATGCACGCCTATTCGCTCGTGCACGACGACCTGCCGTGCATGGACAACGACGTCCTGCGCCGCGGCAAGCCCACGGTGCACGTCGAATTCGACCAGGCCACCGCGCTGCTGGCGGGCGACGCGCTGCAGGCGCTCGCCTTCCAGCTGATGGCCGAGCACCGGCTCGCCGACGACCCCGCGACGCAGCTCGAGATGCTGAAGGCGCTCGCCGTTGCGGCCGGCTCGCGCGGCATGGCGGGCGGCCAAGCGGTCGACCTGGAGTCGACCGGCAAGCAGCTCTCGCTGCCGGAGCTCGAGTTCATGCACATCCACAAGACCGGGGCGCTGATCCGCGCCGCGGTGTTCGCCGGCGCTGCCTGCGGCGCACGCCTGAGCGCCGAGAGCGGCGCCAAGCTCGACCGCTACGCGAAGTGCATCGGCCTCGCGTTCCAGGTGGTCGACGACGTGCTCGACGCGGAGGCGAGCACCGCGACGCTCGGCAAGACCACGGGCAAGGACGCGAAGCAGGGCAAGCCGACCTACGTATCGGCGCTCGGCATCGCGCGCGCGCGCGCGCACGCGGAGGCGCTGCGCCAGGACGCGCACGCCGCGCTCGACGGGTTCGGCGAAGGCGCGCGGCGCCTGCGCGAGGTCGGCGACTTCATCGTGAGGAGGAAATTCTGATGGCGTACGCGGCCGGCGCACCGGGCGAGCTGCCGCGCGAACGCGGTGAGGCCGAGGCGAAGGACTACAATCCTTCCATGTACGAGCTGCTGCGCACGATCGACGATCCCGCCGCGCTGCGCGGGCTGGAGCGCAAGCAGCTCAAGCAGCTCGCGGACGAGCTGCGCGCGTTCGTGCTCGACTCGGTCTCCAAGACCGGCGGACATCTGTCGTCGAACCTCGGCACGGTCGAGTTGACGATCGCGCTGCACTACGTGTTCGACACGCCGGAGGACCGCATCGTGTGGGACGTCGGCCACCAGACCTATCCGCACAAGATCCTCACCGGCCGGCGCGAGCAGATGCACACGCTGCGCCAGCTGGGCGGCATCTCGGGCTTTCCGCGGCGCAGCGAGTCGCCTTACGACACCTTCGGCACGGCGCACTCGTCGACCTCGATTTCGGCGGCGCTCGGCATGGCCGTCGCCTCGAAGATGAAGGGCGAGGAGCGGCGCGCGATCGCGGTGATCGGCGACGGCGCGATGTCGGCCGGGATGGCCTACGAGGCGATGAACAATGCCGGAGCGATGGACGTCGACCTGCTCGTGATCCTGAACGACAACGAGATGTCGATCTCGCCGCCGGTCGGGGCGCTCACCAACTACCTCGCGCGCCTGCTCTCGGGGCGCATCTATTCCACCGCGCGGCGCGCGAGCGAGCACATCCTGAAGCGGGTGCCGGGCTTCTGGGAGCTGGCGCGCCGCGCCGAGGAGCACGTGAAGGGCATGGTGACGCCGAGCACGCTGTTCGAGGAGTTCGGCTTCAACTATATCGGCCCGATCGACGGCCATGACCTCGACGCCCTGATCCCGACGCTCGCCAACATCAAGAAGCTCAAGGGGCCGCAGTTCCTGCACGTCGTGACGCGCAAGGGGCAGGGCTACAAGCTCGCCGAGGAGGACCCGATCGCGTATCACGGCCCGGGCAAGTTCGATCCGGCACTGGGCCTGAAGAAGACGGCCGGCGGACGCGCGACCTACAGCCAGATCTTCGGCGACTGGCTGTGCGACATGGCGGAACTCGATCCGCGGCTGGTCGCGATCACGCCGGCGATGCGCGAGGGCTCCGGCATGGTGGAGTTCTCGGAAAAGTTTCCCGGGCGCTACTTCGACGTGGGCATCGCCGAGCAGCACGCGGTCACCTTCGCAGCGGGGCTCGCCTGCGAGGGCGCGAAGCCGGTGGTGGCGATCTACTCGACCTTCCTGCAGCGCGGCTACGACCAGCTGATCCACGACGTGGCGATCCAGAACCTGCCGGTGGTGTTCGCGCTCGACCGCGCCGGACTGGTGGGCGGCGACGGCGCCACGCACAACGGCGCCTTCGACTACGCCTACCTGCGCACCGTGCCGAGCCTGACGGTGCTGGCGCCGGCCGACGAGAACGAGTGCCGGCAGATGCTCTATACCGCGTTCACGCTCGACGGGCCGGCCGCGGTACGCTATCCGCGCGGCAGCGGCCCGGGTGTCGCGCCGGTGAAGGCGATGCAGGCGCTGCCCCTGGGCCGCGGCGAGCTGCGCCGCGAGGGACGGCGCATCGCGCTGCTCGCCTTCGGCGCGATGCTGCGGCCGGCGCTCGAGGCGGCGGCGGAACTCGACGCCACGGTCGCCAACATGCGCTTCGTCAAGCCGCTCGACAGGGAGCTGGTGCGGCGCCTGGCCGAGACGCACGAGCTGCTGGTGACGATCGAGGAGCACGCCGTCATGGGCGGGGCCGGCGGCGCGGTGTGCGAGGTGCTCGCGGACATGGGGCTGGAGACCCGCGTGCTGCTGCTCGGCTTGCCCGACCGGTTCATCGACCACGGCGACCACGCGGCGCTGCTTGCCTCGATCGGGCTGGATGCCGCCGGGATAGTGAAATCGGTGCGGGCAGTAATACCCGAGTAAATCAGTCGGGTGTAAACTGGCGCCATGAAATCGAGAGACCTGTACAACATCCCCGATGTCCAGGCGAGCGCCGACACCCGCAAGCTGGCGATCGACCGGGTCGGGGTCAAGGCGATCCGCCACCCGATGCGCATCCAGGAGCGCTCGGGCGCGGCGCAGCACACCGTGGCGACCTTCAACATGTACGTCGGGCTGCCCCATCATTTCAAGGGGACGCACATGTCGCGCTTCGTCGAGATCCTGGAGGGCGAGCGCGAGATCACCGTCGAATCCTTTCAGGTCATGCTGAAGGAGATGGTCGAGCGGCTCGAGGCCGAGGAAGGCCTGATCGAGATGAGCTTTCCATACTTCATCGAGAAGGCCGCGCCGGTGTCGCGCGTCAAGAGCCTGATGGACTACGAAATCAGCTTCATCGGCGAGATCCTCAAGACGCGGCAGACCTTCACCATGAAGGTGCTGGTGCCGGTCACCAGCCTGTGCCCGTGCTCGAAGAAGATCTCAGAGCGCGGCGCGCACAACCAGCGCTCGCACGTCACCGTGAGCGCTCGCCTTAACGCCTTCGTCTGGATCGAGGAGATCGTCGACCTGGTGGAAAAGCAGGCTTCGAGCGAGCTGTACGGGTTGCTCAAGCGTCCAGACGAGAAGTTCGTCACCGAGCGCGCCTACGACAATCCGAAGTTCGTCGAGGACATGGTGCGCGACGTGGCCGCGGTGCTGAATCTCGACGAGCGCATCGAAGCCTATGTGGTCGAGTCGGAGAACTTCGAGTCGATCCACAATCACAGCGCCTACGCTCTGATCGAGAAGGACAAGACGCACAAGCACTGAGAGGCGCGTGGTGCCCCCGCGGTGGCGCGCGACGTTCGCAGCAGTGCTTGCCCTCTCCGGCATGACAGCCAGCGACGCGCAAACCGAT
Organism: Burkholderiales bacterium; assembly: GCA_035624675.1. GTDB lineage: Bacteria > Pseudomonadota > Gammaproteobacteria > Burkholderiales > SG8-39 > DAHVFK01. Next base: position 7,157 of record DASPRB010000180.1, on the reverse strand, counting down.
TTCGGCACCCGGCGGGCGCACATGGTCGCCGAGGTCGAAGCGATGTACGCCGAGACGCGCGCCGAGACCGGGCTCGCCGCGATGTCGCCGGCGGTGCGCACGGCGCTCGGCAAGGTGGAGCGCCATCGCCTGGTGCCGCCCGAGCTCGCGCGCGAGGCCTATCGCAATCACCCTCTGCCGATCGGCGAAGGGCAGACGATCTCGCAGCCCTATATCGTCGCGCTGTCGACCGACCTGATCGAGCCGAAGCCCGGGCAGGTGGTGCTCGAGGTCGGCACCGGCTCGGGCTACCAGGCGGCGGTGCTCGCGGAGATCGTGCAGCAGGTGTACTCGATCGAAATCGTGCCTTCGCTTGCGCGCAGCGCGCAGGCGCGCCTTGCCGAGCTCGGCTACCGCAACATCGAGGTGCGCATCGGCGACGGCTACGCGGGCTGGCCGGAAAAGGCGCCGTTCGACGGCATCATCGTCACGGCGGCCGCGCCGCGCGTGCCGCCGGCGCTGGTCGAGCAGCTCAAGCCGGGCGGCAAGATGGTGATCCCGGTCGGTGGCCAGTGGGGCGTTCAGGAGCTCGAGGTGATCACCCGGCGCGCCGACGGCGGCTACGACCGCAAGAGCGTGCTGCCGGTGCGCTTCGTGCCGCTGGTGCCGGGCAAGTAGCGCCGCGCTAGTAGCGGCGCACGAGGACCATCGACTGGCCGTCGCGCTGCATCTCGACCCGGTTCAGGAAGGTCATGCCGAGCAGCGCGACGTCCAGGCCCTGCTCGAGCACCACGCCGTCGACGTTGGCGAGCTCGATGCCGCCGACCTTCACCTGGTCGAACGTCACGCGGTAGGCGATCGCGTTGCCGCCCGCGGTCTGGATGATGCCGCGCGGACCCTTGCGGTAGTCGATACCCAGGCGGTTGGCGTCGCGCGCCGGCAGCGCCACCATCGAGGCGCCGGTATCGACGAGGAACCTCACCGGGCCGCCGTCTATGCTGCCGTCGGCGAAGAAGTGGCCGCGCGCGTCGGCGGCGAGCGTGATCCGCTCGCGGTCGCCCGCGGGCGAGCTGCTGGCATACTGGCCGAGGAGCAGCGTGAGGCGCTTGCCGTCGATCTCGACGAGCGCCTGCTTCTCCTCCGCCGCGAGCACGCTCACGCCCTGCACGCTGTGGCCGATGCGCACCGTGGTCGGCCGCCCGCCGTCTATCTGCAGGACGGCCCCCTTGCCGGGGAACACGCCGACGAGGGTGACGTCGGTGGCCTGCGCGGGCAGCGCTAGGAGCAGGCCGACGAGCCCAATACAATAAGCCCGACAACACGCGCCTTTCATGCTTCCCCCCGCTATAAAACCCGTCGCCATTTTGCGGCACGCCCCGAGCGAAGGGCCAGGACATTTTGCCAGCTTCCTCGACAGGCGCTCGATCCCGTGGCGGCTGGTGGCGATCGATGCGGGCGACGCCGTGCCGAAGAACGCCGCGCGCTTCAGCGGCATCGCGCTGATGGGCGGGCCGATGAGCGTGAATGACGATCTGCCCTGGATCGCGCGAGTCGTCGAGCTGATCCGCGATGCCGTGCGCCGCGACGCTCCCGTGCTCGGCCATTGCCTCGGCGGCCAGCTGATCGCCAAGGCGTTCGGCGGCACCGTCGGCCCGGCGGCGGCGAAGGAGATCGGCTGGGGCGGGGTGGAGGTGGCCGACAACGCCGTGGCGCGCGAATGGTTCGGCGAGCACCAGTCGTTCGAGGCCTTCCACTGGCATGGCGAGAGCTTCACGATCCCGCCGGGCGCGACGCGCGTGCTCGGCAGCGCGCTGTGCGCCAACCAGGGCTTCGCGCTCGGCAAGCATTTCGGCCTGCAGTGCCACGTCGAGATGACCTCCGAGATGGTGCGCGCCTGGTGCGACCTCGGGCGCGCGGAGATCGAAGCGAGCGCGGCGAGCCCGGGCGTGCAGCGGCCCGCGACGATCCTGCAGGGGCTCGAGCAGCGCATCGCGGCGCTGCACGAAGTGGCGGACCTGATCTACGAGCGCTGGAGCGCGCGGCTCAGTCGCGGAAATTGACGAACTGCAGCGGCTGGTCGGTGACCTTGGAGCGCACCAGCTGGATCGCCGCCTGCAACTCGTCCTTCTTGGCGCCGGCGACGCGCAGCGCGTCGCCCTGGATCGAGGCCTGCACCTTGAGCTTGGAATCCTTGATCAACTTGACGATCGACTTGGCCTTGTCCTGGGCGATCCCGGTCTTGACCGTCAGCGCGCGCTTGACCTTGTCGCCGGAGATCTTCTCCAGCGCGCCGAGCTCCAGGCAGCGCACGTCGATGTTGCGCTTGGTCATGCGCGCGCGCAGCACGTCCAGCACCTGGCCGAGCTTGAACTCGTCGTCGGCGAACGCGGTGAGCTGAAGCTCGTTCTGCTCGATGCGCGCGTCCGAGCCCTTGAAGTCGAAGCGGTTCGAGATTTCCCGGTTCGCCTGCTCGAGCGCGTTCTTCACTTCCTGCTTGTCCACTTGCGAGACGATGTCGAAAGACGGCATGCCGGGCTCCGGTCTAGTTTCGGTTCAGGCGCTCCAGGTCCGCGACCCAGCGTCGGGTGGTGGCCTTTATCCAGTCGACGTCCTCGGGCGAGTCGTAGCCGCTGAACACCGACAGGTTCAAGGCCTTGCCCTTGAGCAGCAGCAGGGTGGTCGTCGAGATGGCGTAGCGCGGAGCTTCCTTCTTGTCGAACAGCCGCTCGATCATGCCGGGCTGGCGCAGCGGCGGAAGGCGCATTCCCTGCAGCACCGATACCATGGTGGTGCCGCGGTGCAGCTCGGCGAGCAGCGCGGTCTGCCCGGCCGGCTGCCGGTCGAGGTAGGCAGGAAAGTCTTCGTCCGGCGCGGCCGACCCCAGGCCGCGCAGCGCGTCGGCGACGAGCTGATTGAACTGAGAAGTCGATACCTGCTGATCGACCAGGTCGCGCGGCGTGACGACGATCATGTAGCGGCGATAGAGCGGCGTGTCCCCCTGCGAGAAGGCGCGCAAGTCGGCGTCGCTGATGGCGAACAGCAGGATCTTGTTCGAGGCGGAAGTGAGCGACTCGCCCATTTCCTGCAGGCGCGGCGAGCCGGTGAAGGCAGTGTCGGCGAATCCGGGGGGCGCATCGAGCCCGAGGCGCGTGCCGCCGAGCTGCACCGCGAAGGGCGCGGCCCACGCCGGCGCGGCGGCAAGCAGCAGGGCGGCGAGCCAGGCGCGCATGCTCAGCGGCGCTTCCTGCCGAGCCGGGCCGCGATGCGCAGGCGCAGCGCGTTCAGGCGGATGAAGCCGGCGGCGTCCGCCTGGTTGTACGCGCCCCGGTCGTCCTCGAAGGTGGCGATCGACGGGTCGAACAGCGAGTCCTTCGAGCTGCGCCCGGTGACCAGCACCGTGCCCTTGTAGAGCTTGAGACGCACCGTGCCGTTGACGTTCGCCTGCGAAGCATCGATCAGCCCCTGCAGCAGCTTGCGCTCCGGGCTGAACCAGTAGCCGTTGTAGATCGTGCGCGCGTAGCGCGGCATCAGGTCGTCCTTGAGCGCCAGCACTTCGCGATCGAGTGTGATCGACTCGATGGCGCGGTGCGCCTTGAGCATGATGGTACCGCCGGGCGTCTCGTAGCAGCCGCGGCTCTTCATGCCGACGTAGCGGTTCTCGACGATATCCAGCCGTCCCACGCCGTGCCTGCCGCCGATCGCGTTAAGCCTGGCGAGCACCTGCGCGGGGGTCATTTTGCGGCCGTTTACCGCGACGATGTCCCCGCGGCGGTATTCCAGCTCGACATGCTCCGGCCTGCCCGGCGCCTTCTCGGGCGAGACGGTGATGCGCCACATCGACTCCTCGGGCTCGAAGTCCGGATCCTCCAGCACGCCGCCCTCGTACGAGATATGCAGCAGGTTCGCGTCCATGGAGTAGGGCGCGCCCCCTTTGCGCTTCTTGAAGTCGACCGGAATGCCGTGCGTGTCGGCGTAGGCGAGCAGCTTCTCGCGCGACAGCAGGTCCCACTCGCGCCACGGCGCGATGATGCGCACGTCCGGCATCAGCGCGTAGGCGCCGAGCTCGAAGCGCACCTGGTCGTTGCCCTTGCCCGTGGCGCCGTGCGAGATCGCGTCGGCGCCGGTGCGGCGCGCGATCTCGACCAGGTGCTTGGCGATCAGCGGCCGCGCGATCGAGGTGCCGAGCAGGTATTCGCCTTCGTACACCGCGTTCGCGCGGAACATCGGATAGACGAAATCGCGCACGAACTCCTCGCGCAGATCCTCGACGAAGATGCTCTTCACGCCGAGCTGCTTCGCCTTGCGGCGCGCCGGCGCGAGCTCTCCGCCCTGGCCGATGTCGGCGGTGAACGTCACCACCTCGCAGCCGTACTCGTCCTGCAGCCACTTGAGGATCACCGAGGTATCGAGCCCGCCGGAATAGGCGAGCACCACCTTTCTGATGCGCTGCTTGCTTTGCTTGGCCATCACTCTTTCACTTTGCCCAGTAACAGGAACTCCATGAGCGCCTTCTGCGTATGCAGGCGGTTCTCGGCCTCGTCCCACACCACGCTCTGCGGGCCGTCGATCACCTCGGCGGCCACCTCCTCGCCGCGGTGGGCGGGCAGGCAGTGCATGAACAGCGCGCCGGGCTTCGCGGCGCGCATCATCTCCGCGTCGACCTGCCAGTCCTGGAAATCGCGCTTGCGCTCGGCGTCCTCCGATTCCATGCCCATGCTCGTCCAGACGTCCGTAGTCACCAGGTCCGCCCCGCGCGCCGCGGCCATCGGATCGCGGAACTCCTCGTAGTGATCGGTGCCGTACAGTCCGGCGCGCTCGGGCTCGACCTCGTAGCCCGGGGGCGTCGAGACGTGCACGTTGAAGCCGAACACCTCGGCGGCCTGCAGCCAGGTGTTGCACACGTTGTTCGAATCGCCGATCCAGGCCACGGTGCGTCCCCGGATCGAGCCGCGCTGCTCGATGAAGGTGTAGATGTCGGCCAGGATCTGGCAGGGGTGGTACTCGTTCGTCAGCCCGTTGATCACCGGGACGCGCGAATGCCGCGCGAAGCGCTCGAGGATCTCCTGCTCGAAGGTCCTGATCATGACGATGTCGCACATGCGGGAGATGACCTGGGCGGCGTCTTCCACCGGCTCGCCGCGCCCGAGCTGCGAGTCGCGCGTGCTGAGGAAGATCGCCGCGCCGCCGAGCTGATGCATGCCCGCCTCGAACGACAGCCGCGTGCGCGTGGACTGCTTCTCGAAGATCATCGCCAGCGTGCGATCCTCGAGCGGCCAGTAGCGCTCGTAGCGCTTGAACCGGTCCTTGATCCAGCGCGTGCGCGCGAACAGGTGCTCGTACTCCTCGAGCGCGAGATCCTTGAACTGCAGGTAGTGGCGCACGCCCATGGCGTTGCGGTCAGCGCGCGGCGGTGGCCTGCTGGGGCGCCGTCTCGCGCGCGAGGAAGGACTTGACGAGCGGCACCAAGCGGGCGACCGCCTCGCGTCCTTCGGCCTCGTTCATCACGAGCGCAGGCAGCATGCGCACGACGCTGTCGGCGGTCACGTTGATCACCAGCCCGGCGTCGAGCGCCGCGCGCGCCAGCTCGCCGCAGGGCCGGTCGAGCTGCACGCCGATCATCAGGCCCATGCCGCGGATCTCCACCACGCCCGGCGCCCCGCCGAGGGCCGCCGCGAGCTCGTCGCGCATCAGCTGGCCGACGCGCGCCGCGTTGGCGAGCAGGCCCTGCTCGCGCATCGCGTCGATCGTCGCGACGACCGCCGTGCAGGCAAGCGGGTTGCCGCCGAAGGTCGAGCCGTGGTTGCCGGGCTTGAGCACGCCTGCGGCGCGGCCGCCCGCCACGCAGGCGCCCACCGGCACGCCCGAGCCCAGGCCCTTGGCGAGCGGCACGACCTCCGGGACGATGCCCGCGTGCTGGTAGACGAACCACTTGCCGGTGCGCCCCAGGCCGCACTGCACTTCATCGAGCATCAGGAGCCACTCGTGGCGGTCGCACAGCTCGCGCAGCCCGCGCAGGTACTCCATCGAGGCGACGTTGATGCCGCCCTCGCCCTGAATCGGCTCGACCAGCACCGCGACCACGTTGCGGTTGATCTCGGCGATCCTCTGCACCGCCGCGAGGTCGTTGTACGGCGCGCGCACGAATCCGGTCACGAGCGGCTCGAAGCCCGCCTGCACCTTGCGGCTGCCGGTGGCCGACAGCGTGGCGAGCGTTCGGCCGTGGAACGAGTTTTCCATCACCACGATCGCCGGCTCCTGCACGCCGCGCTCGTGGCCGTACTTGCGCGCGATCTTGATCGCCGCCTCGTTCGCCTCGCAGCCGGAATTGCAGAAGAACACCTCGTCGAGGCCGGTGATCTCGGCGATGCGGTCGGCGGCGGCTTCCTGCACCGGGATGCGGAACAGGTTCGAGGTGTGCAGGACGCGCGCGGCCTGCTCGGCGAGCGCGCGCACGAGCTTCGGGTGCGCGTGCCCCAGCGTGCTTACGGCGATGCCGGCGAGCGCGTCGAGGTACTTCCTGCCCGCGTCGTCCCACAGCCACACGCCTTCGCCGCGCACGAAGGCCACCGGCTGGCGCGCATAGGTATTCATGACATGGGACATCTGGCACCCCCAAATGCAAAACGGCGGCCCGCGCCGCCGTCACTTCTGACCGGCAAATGCTAGCACAGGGCTTCGGCCGCGGTCACCCTATGCTGCGCAGCGATTTCTCCTCGGCTGCGGTGAGCACCCTCAGGCAGGGCAGATAGCCCTCGTACACGATGCCGTGCAGCTCCGTGCGCTTGTGCGAGCGCAGCAGCTCGCCAAGGAAATTGGCCACTTCCGCGGTGATCAGCTGTCCCGGCACGAGCACCGGGATGCCCGGCGGGTAGGGCACGATCTGGTCCGCGCAAATCCGGCCGGAGAGCGCCTTGCTGACGCGCTCGCGCTCGTCGAGCAGCGGCACCAGCTGACCGCCGCAGTAGTAGGCGTCGCGCGGCAGGTAGCGCAGCCGCGTGAACCCGGGGACTTCGAGCGTGCGTACCAGGCGACGCGGTGCGCGGCGCTCGCGCGCGATGCGCATGAGCGCATCGTACAGGCGCGACACCTTGGAGCGCGTGGTGCCGATGGTGAGCAGCAGCGTGAGCGTGTTGAAGGTCGACTTCTCGGTCTGGATGTTGTAGCGCTCGAACAGCTCC
>DASPRB010000174.1:0-5640 GCA_035624675.1 Burkholderiales bacterium | reverse complement strand
GCGAGGTAGCGCCACAGGGGCTTCTTCGCCGCCGCGGCCGCCGCGTGCGCGCAGGCGAGCGACAGCGCGACGATCGCGTTCGCGCCGAGGCGGCTCTTGTCGCGCGTGCCGTCGAGCTCGACGAGCTTGCGGTCGATCGCCTGCTGGTCCTCGACCTTCGCGGTGAGCAGCGCCTGGCGCATGACGCCGTTGATGTTCGCCGCCGCCTGGCGCGCGTCGATCGCCTTCGCCTCGCCCGCGCCGGTCGAGGCGCCGGCCGGCGCGATCGCGCGCCCGGTCGCGAGCGGCGTGCTGCCGCGCCCGACGATCACCTCGGCTTCGACGGTCGGACGGCCGCGCGAGTCCCACACGCGCCGGCCGCGCACGTTCAGGATCTTCGCCATGCGTCACGTACCTCGGCCAGGCGCGCCGGCGGCTCTGCGATGAGCGCGCGAGCGACGCGCCGCACGCGGTCCTTTTGCGAGGTATCCGTTACGTATTCGACCGGCGACTTGCCGTCGACGCGCGCGAGCAGCAGGCCGGGGAGGAGCGAGGCGGTGCGCGCTTCCAGAAGTGACGCTTCTTCCCAATCGCAGTTCGAAAGATATTCCGTCGAAAGAGAATCGAAGCAACTCAGAAAGGCGTCGCTCGCCGCTGGCACCCACAGGCACTTGAGCAGCAGGTGGTTCAGGCAGAAGGCGAGGTCGAAGGCCGGGTCGCCGTACCAGGCGCACTCGGCGTCGAGCAGCACCGGGCCGTCGGGGCCGACCAGGATGTTCTTCGGGCTCACGTCGCCGTGCACGAGCGCCAGACGCGTCGTCGCGGTGCGCGCGGCGAGCGCCTCGAGGCGCGCGGCGAGGTCGGCATGCGCGCGCGCGGTGGCGAGCAGGTAGGGCTCGAGCCGCAGCGCGTGGAAGCTCGCGTCGGTGGCGAACTCGGCCGCGATGGCCGCGTCGCGGGCGGTGGCGGCGTGAATGCGCGCCAGGCGCTCGCCGAGCGTGCGCGCGAAGCCGGCGTCGGCGCGCCCGGCGGCGAGCTCGGCCTTCCACAGCGGCAGCGCGCCGAGGTCCTCCATCGCGAAACAGCCCGCCGCGTCGTCGCCGGCGAGCACGCGCGGCGCGATTCCCGGGACGATGCGGTTCGCCGTCTCGATCCAGCGGCGCTCGAAGCGGTTGCGCTCGACCGGCGCCTCCCATCGCTGCGCGGTCCTGAGGCGCGGCAGCGCGCGCTTGACGCACAGCGCGCCGCGCGCGAGGCGCACGCGCCAGATGTCGGACGACACCCCGCCGGCGAGCGGCTCGGCGTGCGGTGTCTCGCCCGCCTGAACGAGGCCGGTGCGTCGCAGGAAGCCGAGCACCGCGTCAGGGAGCGAGGCGCTCGATGCTCCAGACCGATCCATGCGCGCGGTACAGCAGCCGATCGTGCAGCCTGTCGGGGCGCCCCTGCCAGAACTCGATCGCAGAAGGCGAGAGGCGGTAGCCGCCCCAGTGCGGCGGGCGCGGCGGTTTTTCGCCGTAGCGCTGCGCGGCGTCCGCGAGCGCGCGCTCGAGCGTCGCGCGGTCCGCAACCTTTTCGCTCTGCGCGGAGGCCCAGGCCGACAGGCGCGCGCCGAGCGGGCGGCTGTCGTAGTAGGCGTCCGAGTCCTGCGCGCCGATGCGCGCCACCCGCCCCTCGATCCTCACCTGGCGCTCGAGCTCGGACCACAGGAACACGAGGCAGGCCTCGGGCCGCGCGGCGAGCTCGCGCCCCTTGCGGCTCGCGTAGTTGGTGTAGAACACGAACGCTCCGTCCTCGACGCCCTTCAGCAGCACCACGCGCGCCGCGGGCGCGCCCTGCGCGTCCACGGTGGCGAGCGTCATCGCGTTGGCCAGCGGCAGGTGCGCGTCGAGCGCCTCCTGCAGCCAGCGGCGGAACTGCTCCAGGGGATCCTTGTGCGCGTCGGCCTCGGACAGCCCCGCGCGCATGTACTCGTGCCGCAGGTGCGAGATCTTCATGCGGCGTCATTCTACAGTCCGATCCGGCGGTTGCGCGGCGCGAGCGCAGGGTGTAAACAAAGACTCCGTTCCACGCAAGGAGGGCCCATGCGCATCGCACGCCGGCCCCGCGCCGCGGCGCAACCGATCCCGGCGCTCGAAGAGCTCGTCCTCGCCTACGATCGCGTGCGCGCGCAGACGCTCGCGCTCGCCGCGCCGCTGTCGGCCGAGGACTGCGCGCTGCAGTCGATGCCCGAGGCGAGCCCGGTCAAGTGGCACCTCGCGCATACGAGCTGGTTCTTCGAGACGTTCGTGCTCGAACCGGGGCTGCCGCGCTTCGCGCCCTACCGCGAGGAATTCCGCGTGCTGTTCAACTCGTACTACGTGACGGTGGGTGAACGCCATCCGCGCCCGGAGCGCGGCATGCTTTCGCGCCCAACGCTCGACGAGGTGCTCGCCTACCGCGCGAGCGTGGACGAGCGCATGCGGGCGCTCGTCGCGACGCATCCCGAGCGCGCGGCGCGTCTCGCCGACACGATCGAGCTCGGCCTGCAGCACGAGCAGCAGCACCAGGAGCTGATCCTGACCGACGTGAAGCACGCGCTGTCGCGCAATCCGCTCGCGCCGGCGTATCGCGCGCCGCAGGCGCGCGCCTCGGGGAGCGCCGCGCCGCTCGAATGGTCGGCGCTCCCGGACGGGCTGCGCCGCATCGGGCACGAGGGCAGGGGCTTCTCGTTCGACAACGAGCGTCCGCGCCACCGCGTGTTCATCGGTGCCTTCGAGATCGCCGAACGGCTCGCGACCAACGCCGAATACCGCGAGTTCGTCGACGACGGCGGCTACCGGCGGCCCGAGCTGTGGCTCGCCGAAGGCTGGGACGCGGCCCGCGCACAGGGCTGGCAGGCGCCGCTCTACTGGCAGGTGCAGGGCAGCGCCTGGCGCGAGTACACGCTCGGAGGTCCGCGTGCGCTCGAGGCCGACGAGCCGGTGACGCACGTCAGCTACTACGAGGCCGACGCCTACGCGCGCTGGCGCGGCGCGCGCCTGCCGACCGAAGCCGAATGGGAGACGGCGGCCGCGCCGCGCCCGATCGAGGGCAATTTCCTCGAGGACGGCACGTTCCATCCGGCGCCCGCGGCAGCGAGCGCGCAGTTCTACGGCGACTGCTGGGAATGGACGAGCAGCTCGTACGCGCCCTACCCGGGCTTTCGCGCGCCCGCGGGTGCGGTGGGCGAATATAACGGCAAGTTCATGGTCAACCAGTACGTGCTGCGCGGCGGCTCCTGCGCCACGCCGCGCTCGCACATCCGCGCGAGCTATCGAAATTTCTTTCCCGCCGCGGCGCGCTGGCAGTTCTCCGGAATCCGGCTGGCGCGCGACCCGTCCTGAATGCGGGGGCTGTACCCCTACGGCCACGGCATCAGCGCCGTGGACGCGTTCTACGAGCGCGAGCGGCTGAACGCGGTGCACCTCGTCGTCGAGCGCGGGCGCGCGGCGATCATCGACAGCGGCACGGCGCACGGCGTGCCGAGCGTGCTCGCCGCGCTGGAATTCCTGGGGGTCGCGCCGCGCGAGGTCGACTACGTCGTGCTGACCCATGTGCACCTCGATCACGCCGGCGGCGCAGGCCAGTTGATGGCGCGCTGCCCCAACGCGAGGCTCACTGTGCACCCGCGCGGTGCGCGCCACGTGATCGATCCGGGGCGTCTCCTTGCGGCGACAGTCGAAATATACGGGCAGGAGACGACCCGCCGCGTGTACGGCGAGGTGCTGCCGGTTCCCGAGGGACGGGTGCTCGAGACGCCGGAGGGCGCGCGCATCTCGCTCGCCGGGAGAGAACTGCAGTTCTTCGACGCTCCGGGCCACGCACGCCACCACGTCGTGGTGCGCGACGCACCCACCGGGCACTTCTTCGCGGGCGACACGTTCGGGCTGTCGTACCGCGAGCTGGACCGGGACGGTCGCCAGTTCGCCTTTCCGACCACCAGCCCGTCGCAGTTCGACCCTCCGGCGCTCAAGCGTTCGATCGGCCGCATGCTGGCCCTCGAGCCGCAGGCGATCTACGTGACGCACTTCGGGCAGGTGCGCGATCCCGTCCGACTCGGGGCGGACCTGCGCCGTCTGATCGACGCCCATGTCGCGCTCGCCGAGCGCTGCCGCGGCGCCGGAGCGCAGCGCAACGCGCTGCTCAGGAAGGGAATTGCCGAGCTGCTGCGGGAGGAGTCGCGCCGCCAGGGATGGACGCTTGCCGACGAGGAACTGATGCGCGTGTTCGCGATTGACGTCGACCTGAACGCGCAAGGGCTGGAAGCCTGGCTCGACTCCGCTGCGGGTGGATAGCCTGCAACGCAGATTGAGAAAGACGCGTTTTCCCTCTGAAAAACGTTGACACGCCGCGCGGGATTCGGCATCTTCACGTCACCGCTGCAAGACAGCGGCAAGATCATCCGAATATAAGTATCACGTATCGCTCAGAGGAGAATCACGATGGCAAAGAAGAAGGCTGCGAAGAAGTCCGCTAAGAAGAAATCCGCCGCCAAGCGGAAACCGAATCCAGCATTCATGAAGCCGATGAACCCGGACGCAACGCTCGGGGCAGTGGTCGGCACGAGCGCGATGCCGCGCACCGAAGTGACCAAGAAAATCTGGGCCTATATCAAGCGCAACGGGCTGCAGGACAAGAAGAACCGTCGCATGATCAATGCCGACGACAAGCTCAAGCCCGTGTTCGGCGGCAAGACGCAGGTCTCGATGTTCGAGATGACCAAGCTGGTCAACAAGCACCTGAAGTAAGCCGATGAATCTGGTTGCCGCCGGAGGCTCCCGCTTCCGGCGGCCGCCGCGCCCCGCTCAGGCGGCGTGGTAGGAAGTCACCCGCTCGACCTCGTTTTTCGAACCCAGGATCACCGCCACTCTCTGGTGCAGCTTGTGCGGCTGCAGCTCGAGGATGCGCGTCTTGCCGTCCGTGGCGGCGCCGCCCGCCTGCTCGACGATGAAGGACATCGGATTCGCCTCGTACATCAGGCGCAGCCGCCCGTCCTTGTTCTTCGCGTCGCGCGGGTACATGAAGATGCCGCCGCGCGACAGGATGCGGTAGACGTCGGCCACCATCGAGGCGACCCAGCGCATGTTGAAGTCCTTGCCGCGCGGACCCTCCTTGCCCGCCAGGCACTCGTCGATGTAGCGCTTCACCGGCGGCTCCCAGCGGCGCATGTTCGACACGTTGATGGCGAATTCCTGCGTGTCCTCGGGGATGCGGATGTCGGCGTGCGTGCGCATGAAGGTGTAGGTCTCGCGGTCGAGCGTGAAGGCGTGCACGCCGTCGCCCACGGTCAGCACCAGCACGGTGGTCGGGCCGTACACCGCGAAGCCGGCCGCCACCTGCGCCGTGCCCGGCTGCAGGAACGCACGCTCGTCGGAGCCGGAAGCGCCGGGCGGGCAGCGCAGCACCGAGAAGATCGTGCCCACCGAGATGTTGACGTCGATGTTCGAGGAGCCGTCCAGAGGATCGAACAGCAGCAGGTACTCGCCGCGCGGATACTGCGTCGGGATCGGATGGGGCAGGTCCATCTCCTCGGAGGCGAGCGCCGCCAGGTTGCCGCCCCACTCGTTCGCCTCGAGCAGGATCTCGTTGGAGATCACGTCGAGCTTCTTCTGTGCCTCGCCCTGCACGTTCTCAGTGCCGGCT
>DASPRB010000142.1:0-5126 GCA_035624675.1 Burkholderiales bacterium | reverse complement strand
CATCTTGGCCTCGGGGTGCTCGCGCAGGTACTTGGCATGCGCCTCGATGATCGGCTTGTACTCGTCCTTGATGTCGTACTTGTCGAAATCGTAATAGATCGAGCGCTTGGAGAGAATATTGTTCGGGTCCTTGAGCGGGCTCAGGGCACCGGCCTGCCCGCCCGGCAAGGCGGTACCGCTCACGCCCCCCCCCTGGACGGCCTGGCTCTGCGCCCCCGCCACGCCTGCCGCGCCGGGCGAGCGCTCCTCGACCCCCGCGGGGGATTGCTCGCGCGAGGCCCCGGCGCAGGCGGCGAGCATCGCGGTGAGCGCTAGGATGAGTATCGGACGCATGAGCGATCTCCTTGTCACTGTTGGAACGGGCCCCAGGCCGGCTCGCGCACGTCGCCGTCGGTGATCGAGAGGCGCTGCCTCACGGCCCCGTCGACCGAGACCGCGGAGAGAATGCCGCGCCCATCGACGATCGTGGCGTACAGGATCATGCGCCCGTTGGGCGCGAAGCTGGGGGATTCGTCGCGGTCGCTATCGGTCAGAGTCTGCGTCTGCTGCGAGTCCAGGTCGAGCAGCGTCACCTGGAACTTGCCGTCGCTGCGGGCGATGTAGGCGAGGCTCTTGCCGTCAGGACTGATGCGCGGCGAGACGTTGTAGTTGCCGTTGAACGTGATGCGCTGCGCGGGCCCGCCCGCGGCCGGCATGCGGTAGATCTGCGGGCTGCCGCCGCGGTCGGAAGTGAAGTAGATCCACTGGCCGTCTGGCGAGAACCTGGGCTCGGTATCGATGGCGCCCGAATGGGTCAGGCGCTGCACGCCGCTGCCATCGGGGTTGATCAAGAAGAGCTGCGAGCCGCCGTCCTTCGATAGCGATACGGCGAGCTTGGAGCCGTCGGGCGACCAGGCGGGCGCCGAATTCGAGCCCTTGAAATTCGCCACCACGCGGCGCTTGCCGTCGACGAGCGAGTGCACATAGACGACCGGCTTCTTGTTCTCGAACGAGACGTACGCCAGTCGCTTGCCGTCCGGCGACCAGGTCGGCGAGATGATCGGCTCGAACGAGGCGAGCGCAGCCTCTTCGTCCGCGCCGTCGGCGTCGGCGATCTGCAGCTCGTAGCGGTTGCCGCGCTTGACCACGTAGGCGATGCGCGTCGAGAACACGCCGCGCTGTCCGGTGAGCTTTTCGTACACGTAATCCGAGATGCGATGTGCCGTCGCGCGCACCTGGTCCTTCGCGAGCGTGTAGGCGACGCCGCCGAGCGGCGTCTGCTTGATCACGTCGTACAGGCGAAAGCGCACCTCGAAGCGCCCGTCGGGCCGCGCGGCGACCGAGCCGAGCACCAGCGCGTCGGCGAGCCGCGCCCGCCATTCCGCGTAGTCGACGGTCGATGCCTCGGTCGGGTGGGGAATGAGCGTCGGCACCTCGATGCCGCGGAACAGGCCGCTGCGCTCCAGGTCGGCGCGCACGATCGAGGTCACGCCGGGCGGCAGCGCCGCCTCGCCGGCGAAGGGGACGATCGCGATCGGAATGCGGTTTGCGCCGGCGCCGGTGATCTCGATGGAGAGCTGCGCACGTGCGAGCGGCGCGAAGAGCAGTGCGCATGCCGCGAAGAGCGACGCGAGATACGCAATCAAGCGACTGGATCTTTTCTGCATGGAGAAGGACGTCTCCGTCGTCGAGGGGCGATTATAGCGAACGACCATGACACGCCGCTTGTCGCCATCGAACGACAGCGAGCGGCTCACTGCTCATCGAGCGGACGGTAGGTGATCTCGATCTTGCGCTCGAAGACGCTCATGTCGTCAGGCTTGGGCAGGGGCGAGGATTTGCGGATGGCGCGGTCGATCGCGTCGTCCAGCGCCGGCAGACCGCTCGACTGCGTCTTCCTTACGTCGAGCACCTCGCCTGTCGGCAGCAGGACGATGGTGAAGCGCGCTTCCGGGTTGCCCTTGATGCCGGGCGGCAGCACGACATAGTGTCGGATCCTGGCCCTGATCTTGTCGACCCAGCTTGCGAGCGCCTTGCTGCTCGCGCTCGAGGCTTCGGCGGCAAGCAGCTGCTGCAGCTCGGCCTCCTGCTGCTGCGCCTTGATCGCGGCCTCCTCTTTCGCGATCTGCGCCTTCATCTGCTTGCGATATTCGTCGTCCTTCGGCAGCGCGGGCTTGGGCTGCGGCTTGGCGACCGGCTTGGGCGGCGGGGGCTTCGGCTCGGCCTTCGGCGGCGGAGGCTTCGGCTTGGGCGGCTCCTTGATCGCGATGTCGGGCTTCTCGATGCGCGGCTCAGGCTTCGGCTCGGCCTTCGGCGGCGGCGGAGGCTCGGGTTTCGGTTCGACCTTGGGCGGTTGCTGCAGCTTGGGCGCGGGAGGCGGCGCGCGCCAGAGCTCGACCGTCATCGGCGCGGCGGGGTGGCTCTGCCAGCGCACTCCGAGGAACAGGATCGCGATCAGCACGAGGTGCACGCCGAGGGCGAGCGCAACCGACCGCCCGCGATCCGGCTCCTCGCGCTCCTCGAAGCCGTCGAACGTCGGCGCAGCGGTCATTTACCCGGATTGACGAGCAGCCCCACCCTGCGCACGCGCTCGCGCTGCAGCTCGTCCATCACGTTGAGCACCGCCTCGTAGCGCACGTTCTTGTCGGCGGCGATCAGGACCGGCGTGTCGGGCGCCTTGTCCTGCTGCGCGCGCACCAGCCGAGCGAGCTCGCCGCGCTCTACGCGCCGCTCGAACTGGCGACCCTGCGCGTCGCTCGTGCGCAGGATCACGCTGCGGTCGGCCTTGATCAGCACCTCGAGCGGCGCGACCGGCGCGACGGGCGCCTTGGAAACCGACGGCAGGTCGACCACGCCTGGCGTGATGAGCGGCGCGGTCACCATGAAGATCACCAGCAGCACGAGCATCACGTCGATGTAGGGCACGACGTTGATCTCGTGCATCGGGCCGCGCTTGCGGTGCAGTGAGGAAGGCACGCCGCGCTCCGCTAGCGCACCACCTGGCGGTGCAGGATGTTCGAGAACTCCTCCATGAAGCTCTCGAAGCGGATCGCCAGCCGGTCGATGTCGTGCGAATAGCGGTTGTACGCGACCACCGCCGGGATCGCGGCGAACAGGCCGATCGCCGTGGCGACGAGCGCCTCGGCGATGCCCGGCGCGACCTGCGCGAGCGTCGCCTGCTGCATGTTCGCGAGGCTGCGGAAGGCGTGCATGATGCCCCACACCGTGCCGAACAGGCCGACGTAGGGGCTCACCGACCCGGTCGAGGCGAGGAACGCGAGGTGGCGCTCGAGGTGGTCCATCTCGCGCTGAAAGGTGGCGCGCATGGCGCGGCGCGCTCCGTCCACCATGTCGGAAGCGTCCGTGGCGCGCTGCCCTCTGAGCTTGGTGAATTCGCGAAAGCCCGATTCGAAGATGCGCTCCAGGCTGCCGATGGATTGCCGGTCGTGCAGCGCCTTCTGGTAGAGCGTGTTGAGATCGCTGCCGCTCCAGAAGCTGCGCTCGAACTGCTCGGTCTCCACGCGCGCCCGGCGGATCGAGAACAGCTTGCGGAAGATGAACATCCAGGACATGAAGGACACCGCGAGCAGCAGCGCCATCACGATCTTGACTACCCAGCTCGCGTGCGCCACGAGCGTCCATATTTCCATATCCGAGGTGACAGTCATGTCGTCGCCAGCACTTTCATGAGTTCGTCGGGCATGCGCGCCGGCCGCATTCGCTCGGTGTCGACCACGGCAAGGGTCACCTCCGCTTCGACCAGCAGTTCGTCGTCCCGTTCCACGCGTTGCCGGAACACGAGACTCGCGCGCCCCATTTTAACCACTTCGGCGCTGACCGCGACGAGCTCGTTCAGCCGCGCCGGCTTGTGGTAGCGCACCGCGAGCTCGTGCACGAAGAACATCACGCGCCGCTCGGCGGCGAGGCGCGCGAGGTCGATTCCCGCGGCGTTCAGCAGCTCGGTGCGCGCGCGCTCCATGAACGCGAGGTACTGGGCGTGGAACACGACGCCGCCGGCGTCGGTGTCCTGGTAGTACACGCGCAGGGGTATGCGGAAGGCTTTGATGGCGAGGGGCTAGCCGGGCTCGTTGCGCGGCTCGGACAGTAGGTCCTGCGCGCCGGCCGGCGCGACGATGCCGAAATGCCGGTAGGCACCCAAGGTAGCCATGCGCCCGCGCGGCGTGCGCTGCAGGTAGCCCTGCTGGATGAGGTAGGGCTCGAGCACGTCCTCGATCGTGTCGCGCTCCTCGCCGATCGCGGCGGCCAGGTTCTCGACGCCGACCGGGCCGCCCGCGAACTTCTCGATCACCGCGAGCAGCAGCTTCCTGTCCATGAGGTCGAGCCCCAGCATGTCGACGTCCATCATGCGCAGCGCCGCATCCGCGACGCTCTTCGAGACCACGCCGTCGGCCTTTACCTGGGCGTAGTCGCGCACACGGCGCAAGAGGCGATTTGCGACGCGCGGCGTGCCGCGCGAGCGGCGCGCGATCTCGAGCGCGCCCTCCTCCGCGAGCTTCACCTCCAGCAGGCGCGCCGAGCGGTGCACGATCGTCGACAGATCCCGTTCGTCGTAGAACTCGAGCCGCGCGACGATGCCGAAGCGATCGCGCAAGGGGTTGGTGAGCATTCCGGCGCGCGTGGTAGCGCCCACCAGGGTAAAAGGCGGCAGGTCGAGCTTGATCGAGCGCGCCGCCGGCCCCTCGCCGATCATGATGTCGATCTGATAGTCCTCGAGCGCCGGGTAGAGGATCTCCTCGACCACTGGCGAGAGGCGGTGGATCTCGTCGATGAACAGCACGTCGCGCGGCTCGAGGTTCGTGAGCAGCGCGGCGAGGTCGCCCGGCCGCTCGAGCACGGGGCCCGAGGTCTGGCGCAGGTTGACGCCCATCTCGCGCGCGATGATGTGCGCGAGCGTGGTTTTTCCCAGCCCCGGAGGCCCGAACAGCAGCACGTGATCGAGTGCCTCGCCGCGCGCGCGCGCCGCCTGGATGAAGATCTCGAGCTGCCCCCGCACCTTCGCCTGGCCGACGTACTCGGCGAGCGTCGCCGGCCGCAGCGAGCGCTCGAGCTGCTCCTCCTGCGGGGAGGCTGGCTTGGCGGAAATCAGCCGGTCGGTCTCGACGCTCACTTCAGGATTTTGCCAGAGC
>DASPRB010000132.1:0-25464 GCA_035624675.1 Burkholderiales bacterium | reverse complement strand
GCCGCGCTCGGCGAGCGCGAGCAGCGCGTCCATCTCGGCGCGCGAGTACGGCGCTCCCTCGGCGGTGCCCTGCACCTCGATGAAGCCTCCCGAGCCGGTCATCACCACGTTCATGTCGCTGTCGCAGGCCGAGTCCTCGGCGTAGTCCAGATCGAGCAGCGCGACGCCGCGGTAGATCCCGACGGAGACCGCCGCCACGAAATCCCTCACCGGCAGCGCGGCGAGCAAGCCGCGCGCCTTCATCCATGCGAGCGCGTCGTGCACCGCCACGAACGCGCCGGTGATCGCCGCGGTGCGGGTACCGCCGTCGGCCTGCAGCACGTCGCAGTCGACCTGGATGGTGCGCTCGCCGAGCGCATCGAGATCGATCCCCGCGCGCAACGCCCGCCCGATCAGGCGCTGGATCTCGAGCGTGCGGCCGGACTGCCGGCCGCGCGTCGCCTCGCGCTCCGTGCGCGTGTTGGTGGCGCGCGGCAGCATGCCGTACTCCGCAGTCAGCCAGCCGCCTCCTTTTCCCTGCAGGAAAGGCGGGACGCGCTGCTCGACGCTCGCGGTGCACAGCACGCGCGTGTCGCCGAACTCGGCGAGCACGGAACCCTCGGCGTGCCGCGTCCAGCCGCGCGTCAGGCGCACGGCGCGCAACTCATCGGGCCGCCTGCCGCTCGGCCTCACCCGGGCCCCACGTGCTTGCGCAAAGCCCTGCGGATATCGGCGATCGCGCGCTCGATGTCCTCGTCGGTCATTTCCAGGAAATCCGGTTCGATTGCGGCAAGGTCCTGCACGTCGGTCGGCAGCTCGTGGAACGGCAGCGTGTGCGGCTCGTCCGCCGGCGCGATTTCGTTTTCGCCCCAGCACATCGCCACCGCGGACACATTATCGCATTCCCGTCCGCCGCGGGTCTCGGCGAGCGCGACCAGCTCGGCGACCGCCGGTTCAAGCTGCCTGGCAATCAGCGAATGCAGCAGCTGGCGCTGGGTGAGCGGGCCCCACAGGCCGTCCGAGCACAGCAGCACGATGTCGTCCTTCAGCAGGCGCGCGCTCGAAGCAGGCGCGAGCCGCGGCGGCTTGTCGCCGCCCAGGCATTGCAACACCTTATTGCGGTCGGGATGGGTGGCGAGCGCCTCCTCGCGCAGCAGGCCGTGATCGAGCAGCAGCTGCACCCGGGTATGGTCGCGGGTGCGCGATAGCACGCGCCCTTTGCGCACGAGGTACAGCCGCGAATCGCCGACGTGCGACCAGTAGGCGTAGCCGTTCTGCACGACGCAGGCGACGATCACGGTGCGCGGCGTCTCCTCGAGGCCGAGCTTGCGCGCTTCCTGGTGCAGCATCGCGTGCACCCGCCCGATGCTGCGGAACAGGAAGATGTCCGGATTGACCAGCCTGGGCTTCGCGTCGCGCTTGAACGCCTCGATCATCTGCGCAAGCGCGAGCTGCGCCGCGATGTCCCCGTGCCGGTGGCCGCCCATGCCGTCCGCAACCACCATGATGAGCGCGTCGCTCGTGGCCCAGTGGCCGACGCGGTCCTGATTGTACGGCCGTGCCCCTGCGCGGCTGAGCTCGGCGATCGTGTACTTCATCGCGTGCCTGCGTCACAACGCCCGGCGCTTCGTGATCTTCACGAGCGCGTCGCGCATGTGGTCGAGCACCGGCACGCCCCTGCGCGGCACCGGCTCCCCCTTTCCGAGCAGCGCCTTCTGCAGCGCGAACACGCTCTGCGGGCGCTCGAGGTGATCCAGGCGCAGGCACCAGTCGACGATATCGAGCAGCTCGTTAGAGTACTTGCCGGCCCAGCTCTTGCGCGCGGACACGAGCCGGTCCTTCTGCAGGCGCTGCTCCACGGGCTGCGGCGCGTTCGCGCCGAGGCAGGCGTAGATGCTCGCGCCGACCGAGTAGATGTCGCTCCAGGGCCCCAGGTGCTCGCGCGCCCCGTGATGCTCGGGCGAGGAAAATCCGGGCGTGTACATCGGCGGCAGCTTGGTGCCTTCCTCCGACAGCGTCTGGCGCGCCGCGCCGAAATCGAGCAGCAGCGGCGTGCCGTCGTTGCGCACGTAGATGTTGCCCGGCTTGATGTCCAGGTGCAGCAGCTTGTTGGAATGCACTTCGCGCAGGCCGTTCAGCAACTGCGCGAAGCTGCGCCGCACCCAGGACTCGCGCAGCGCGCCGCGGTGCGCGTGAATGTGCTCCTGAAGCGTGCGTCCGCGCTCGTAGCGCATCACCATGTACACGGTCTCGTTGGCGCGGAAGAAGTTGAGCACCCGCACCACGTTCGGATGGTTCAGATTCGCGAGCGCCTTGCCCTCCTCGAAGAAGCAGCGCAGGCCGTAGCGGAAGGCGGCGAGATTGGATTCGGATACGTCGGGCACCGGGTCCGCCCCGACGCGCAGGGCGAGCGTCGAGGGCAGGAATTCCTTGATCGCCACCGGCGCCTCGTTCTCATCGTGCGCGAGGTACACGAACGAGAACCCTCCCGAGGCCAGCACTCTGAGCAAGCGGTAGTTCAGCAGCTGAAAACCTTCCGGCAGCGGCTGGTTGGCTTGGGATGCCATCGACCTTATGATACGCGTTCCCCATGATTCAAAGCATGACCGGTTACGCAGTGGCGACCGCCGACACGCCGCGCGGCGTGCTCAGCCTCGAGCTGCGCGCGGTCAACTCGCGCTACCTGGATCTGCAGTTTCGCGTCGCCGAGGAGCTGCGCGCGCTCGAGCCGATGCTGCGCGAGTTGCTCGCTGCGCGCGTCGCGCGCGGCAAGGTCGATTGCCGTCTGTACTTCGCCGCCGGCGGAGCGCGGCCGCAGGCGCAGACGCTCAACCCGGGCGCGCTCGAGGACCTGCGCCGGCTCGCCGCGCAGGCGGGCGCAGCATTTCCGGACGGCGCGCCGCTCGCGCTCGCGGACGTGCTGCGCTGGCCGGGCGTGCTCGCCGAGCCAGCGCTCGACGAGGAGCGCACGCGGGCCACGGTCGAAGCGCTGTGCCGCAGGGCGCTGGAGGAGTTCGTCGCGACGCGCGCGCGCGAGGGCGCGAAGCTCGCCGCGAGCGTCGCCGAGCGCGTGGCGCGCATGCGCCGCAGGCTCGAGGAGGTGCGCCCGCTCATTCCCGAAGCGCTCGCCGCCTTCCAGGAGAAGCTCGCCGCACGCCTGCGCGAGGCGCTCGGCGCGGGCGATGAAGAGCGCATCAGGGCCGAGCTCGCCGTGTTCGCCATGAAGACCGACGTCGACGAGGAGCTCACCCGGCTCGCCGCGCACCTGGACGAGACCGAGCGCACCCTGGCCAAGGGCGGCGCCGTCGGCAAGCGGCTCGATTTCCTCGCCCAGGAGCTCAATCGCGAGGCCAATACGCTCGCCTCCAAGTCCGCCACGCAGAAGGTGTCGGACTGCGCGCTCGAGATCAAGCTGCTCATCGAGCAGATGCGCGAGCAGGTGCAGAACATGGAGTAGCCGGGCGAGTGAACGGCCTTCTATTCGTGATCACGGCGCCCTCGGGCGCGGGCAAGAGCTCGCTCATCAGAGCGGTGCTCGCAGAGGAGAGCCGCGTCAGGCTCTCGATCTCCTACACGACACGCGCCCCGCGCCCCGGGGAGCAGAACGGGCGCGAGTACCACTTCGTCGACGACGCCACCTTCGTCGCGATGCTCGGGCGCGGGGAATTCCTGGAGAGCGCTCTGGTGCACGGCAATCGCTACGGCACCTCGCACAAGGCGATCGCCGGAGTGCTCGAGGCCGGCAACGACCTCGTGCTGGAGATCGACTGGCAGGGCGCGCAACAGGTACGCCGGCTGGTGCCCGATTGCGTATCGATTTTCGTGCTGCCGCCTTCGCTAGACGAGCTCGAGCGGCGCATGCGCGCGCGCGCGCAGGACAGCGAGCAAGTAATCGCGCGGCGCATGGCCAGCGCGCGCGACGAGATGTCGCATGCCCCGGAGTCGGATTATGTTATTATTAACAAGGACTTCGATACTGCAAAACGGGACCTGCTGGCGATCATGCGCGCCGCGCGCCTGGCGACCCGGCGGCAGCTGGCCCGCCACCCTGAAATCTTTTAACGGAAACGCCCCATATGGCCCGCATCACTGTCGACGACTGCCTGAAGAGAATTCCCAACCGCTTCCAGCTCACGCTCGCGGCGACTTACCGCGCGCGCCAGCTCACCGCCGGCGCCTCGCCGCTGCTCGAGCCGCAGAAGGACAAGCCGACGGTCATCGCCTTGCGCGAGATCGCGGTTGGCAAGGTCGGCACCGAGGTGCTCAAGCGCAATCCGAGCCCGCCCGCACCGGGTAGCGTCTGACCCGGTACGCAATGCGCGGCGCTTCGGGTAGGCTCCCCGAATGGCCGCCGTCACGACGCTCGACGAGACCCGCTTCGCCTACCTGAAGCCGGCGGACGTCGCGCGCCTCGCCGACGCTTACCGCTTCTCGGAGGCCGCGCACGCGGGCCAGAAGCGCCAGTCGGGCGACCCCTACATCTCGCACCCGCTCGCGGTCGCCGACATCCTAGCCAGCTGGCGGCTGGACGGCCAGACGCTGATGGCCGCCCTGCTGCACGACACGCTGGAAGACGCCTCGGTCACCAAGACCGAGATCGCCGAGACCTTCGGCAAGCCGGTCGCCGAGCTGGTCGACGGTGTGTCGAAGCTCGACAAGATCGAGTTCCAGACCGCGCAGGACGCGCAGGCCGAGAATTTCCGCAAAATGCTGCTGGCGATGGCGCGCGACGTGCGCGTCATCCTGATCAAGCTCGCCGACCGGCTGCACAACATGCGCACGCTCGACGCGGTGCCGCCTGCCAAGCGCAGGCGCATCGCGCGGGAGACGATGGAGATCTATGCGCCGATCGCCAATCGCCTGGGGCTGAACGCGCTCTACCACGAGCTGCAGGAGCTCGCGTTCTCGCACCTCTATCCGCTGCGCTACAAGGTGCTGGCGCGCGCCACGCGCGCCGCGCGCGGCAACCGGCGCGAGGTGATCAGCAAGACGGAGGCCGCGATCAAGGCGAGGCTCGCCGAAGCGGGCATCCGCGCGACGGTCACCGGGCGAGAGAAGCACCTGTACTCGGTGTACAAGAAGATGGTCGAGAAGCACCTGTCGTTCTCGGAGGTGCACGACATCTACGGCTTCAGAGTCATCGTCGGCGAGGCGCGCGACTGCTACCTCGCGCTCGGCGCGCTGCATGGCCTGTACAAGCCGGTGCCTGGCAAGTTCAAGGACTACATCGCGATCCCCAAGGCGAACGGCTACCAGGCGCTGCACACCACGCTGATCGATCCCTACGGGCTGCCGGTCGAAGTGCAGATCCGTACCGAGCACATGCACCACGTCGCCGAATCCGGCGTCGCCTCGCACTGGATGTACAAGGATGAAGAAGGCAAGCTCTCCGACCTGCAGCGCCAGACTCACCTGTGGCTGCAGTCGCTCCTGGAGATCCAGAACCAGTCGGGCGACTCCGCCGAGTTCCTGGAGAACGTGAAGGTCGACCTGTTCCCCGACCAGGTCTACGTGTTTACCCCGAAGGGCAAGATCATGTCGCTGCCGCGCGGCGCGACCGCAGTGGACTTCGCCTACGCGGTGCACACCGACATCGGCAACCGCTGCGTGGCGGCGAAAGTGAACGGCGAGCTCGTGCCGCTGCGCAGCGAGCTGAAAAACGGCGACCGCGTCGAGATCATCGCCGCGAGCCACGCCAAACCGAATCCCGCGTGGCTGCAGTACGTGCGCACCGGCAAGGCGCGCTCCAACATCCGGCACTTTCTCAAGACCATGCGCTACGAGGAGTCAGCGAGCCTCGGCGAGCGCCTGCTCGAGCAGGCGCTCAGGACGCTCGGCACGGGCCTCGGCGAGATCGACGACGCGAGCTGGGAGCGCGTGCTGCGCGAAACCGTCGGCAACACCCGCCAGGAGCTGCTCGCCGACATCGGTCTGGGCAAGCAACTGCCGGCGGTGATCGCGCGGCGGCTGCTGCTGCACGCGGGCTCGGCGCGCGCGGACGCCAAGGCCGCCGCCATATCCGGCGCGGTGATGATCCGCGGCACCGAAGGCATGGCGGTGCAGCTCGCCTCGTGCTGCCGCCCGATCCCGGGCGACGCGATCGTCGGCTCGATCAAGAAGGGCCAGGGGCTTGTCGTGCACGCGGCCGACTGCGCGCTGATCGAGCGCTCGCGCCGCAACGAGCCCGAGCAGTGGATCGACGTCGAGTGGGACCCCACGACCACGCGGCTGTTCCTCACCGCGATCAAGGTCATGGTCGCGAACCAGCGCGGCGTGCTGGCCAAGGTCGCCTCCGAGATCGCCGACGCTGGCTCGAATATCGACTCCATCAGCATGGAGGATGAGCGCTCGGTGTACGCCAACATGCTGTTCGTGCTCGAGGTCGCAAACCGCCAGCACCTGGCGCGGCTGATGCGCGCGCTCAGGCGCCTGCCCGACGTGAAGAAGATCTCGCGCGTGCGCGAGGAGCGCAGCGCCGCCTAGATGCGGCTCGCCACGCTGCGGAAGTGATGTCCGAGGATCGACAGCTCGATCGCGGCCCGGAACTTGCCTGGCCGGGCGAGCAGCGTCGACCAGAACAGCCCCCAGTACTGACGCCTGCCGCGACCGCGCAGGCCGAGCACCCAGACCGACTTGACGAATGCGAGCAGGTCCGCGCGCGACAGGGGTGAGCGCGGCCCGCGCGGCCGGTAGGCCGCGAGAAACGTGCGGATACGGCGGTAGTAGTTCGCCGGCTCGTACAGCCTTTGCATCAGCTCGCGGTAGCCCGAGATGAGGAACTCGCGGTCGAGCCGCGTGACGAAATTGATCGCCGCGCCGGTGTTGTTGCCGCAGCTCTCGGCGAGAATGCGTCCTTCGCGCGCCAGGCGCTTGTAGAGCGCGGTCTCGGGCAGCGCGCTCAGCAGGCCGACCATCGCGGTCACGACGCCGGCCTGCTGGATGAATTCGAACTGCCGCCGGAAGATGTCCCGCGGATCGCTGTCGAAGCCGACGATGAACCCGCCCATTACCTCCATGCCGGCTCGCTGGATGGTGTTCACCGCGGCGGCGAGGTCGCGCTTGCGGTTCTGGCGCTTGCCGCACTCTTCCAGGCTTTCGGCCGCCGGGGTCTCGATGCCGAGGAACACCTTCTTGAAGCCCGCCTGCACCATCAGCTCGCACAGCTCCGGGTCGTCAGCCAGATTGACCGAGGCCTCGGTGAGGAAGCCCATGCGCGGCGCGCTGCGCGCGCGCCATTCGACCATCGCGCGCAGCAGCTCGCGCGTGCGCTTGCGGTTGCCGATGAAGTTGTCGTCGACGATGAACACCATGTCCCGCCAGCCGGCGCGGCGCAGCGCCTCGAGCTCCCCGAGCACCTGCGCCGGAGTCTTGGTGCGCGGCACCCGTCCGTTCATCACCACGATGTCGCAGAACTCGCAGTCGAACGGGCAGCCGCGCGAGAATTGCACCGGCATGGTGACGTAGTCGCGCAGGCGCACCAGGTCCCAGCGCGGCGCGGGAGTCGCGCGCACGTCCGGCCACTGCGCGGCGCGGTACGCGGGGCGCACGCTGCCCGAGCGCATGTCGCGCACGAGCTCCTCGATCACGCCCTCGGCTTCGCCGAGCACGAAGTGCGGGATCTCCGGAAAGTCGCGATGCCCGGTGGTGAACAGCGGCCCCCCGGCGATCACCGGCTTGCCGAGCGCCGCGGCGCGCGCCGCGACCTCGCGCGCCGAGTCCTTGTGCACGATCATGCCGCTCAGGAGCACGAAATCGGCCCAGCGCAGGTCGCCATCGGCGAGCGGACGAACGTTCAGGTCCACCAGGCGCTGGTCCCACTCTCTCGGCAGCATGGCGGCCACCGTGAGCAGGCCGAGCGGCGGAAACGCCGAGCGCCGCGCGACGAAGCGCAGCACGTGCTGGAAGCTCCAGAACGTCTCCGGGTTGCGCGGATAGACGAGCAGGATGTTCATCGTCGGACTGGAGAACTTGCCGTACCCGACGCCCGCCGGCAACAGCGGTTTGGCGCGAACTTAATCGCGGTCAAATCCGCGCGCTCAGCGGATCTGGATGGTGAGCAGAAAGTCTCCGCGCGCCACGTTCAGCGACACCTGCCCGGACTTGCGCAGCGCCTGTGCGAGCTCGGCCACCGAGCGTATTCGCTTGCGGTTGACGCCCAGCACCACGTCGCCCGCGCGCAGCCCGTATTCGAATGCCCGCGTTTCCGCGCGTACGCCGGTCACCAGCACGCCCTTCTCGCCCTCGACTTCGACGACGGCGAAGGTCGCGCCGGCGAGCTCGGGTATCGTCTCGCCGCCCGCCGCATGGTTGGCCTGCGGCTCGCCGACGCGCACGCGCAGCGTGCGCTCCCCGGCGCCGTGCAGCACGCGCAGCTCGACTGTCTCGCCCGGCGGCGTAACCCCGAGCACCGCGCGCAGCTCGGCCGCGCCGCGCATCGGGCGGCCGTTCAACGCAACGATCACGTCGCCCTCGCGCAGCCCTGCCGTGGCGGCCGGCGAGCCCGGCTGCACCTCGACCACCGCTACGCCCTCGCGCGCCGCGACGCCGAGTCCCTTCGCGATCTCCGGCGTCAGGTCCTGCATCTTGATTCCCAGCCTGCCGCGGCGCACCTCGCCGAAGCGGATGAGCTGCTCCATCACTGCGCGTGCCATGTTGGCCGGAATCGCGAAGCCGATGCCGACGTTGCCTTCCGACGGCGCGACGATCGCGGTATTGATGCCGACTAACTCGCCGCTCAAGTTGACGAGCGCCCCGCCGGAATTGCCCGGGTTGATCGAGGCGTCGGTCTGGATGAAGTTCTCGTAGCCCTCGATGTTCAGGCCGCTGCGGCCGAGGGCCGAGACGATCCCCGAGGTGACCGTCTGTCCGAGCCCGAACGGGTTGCCGATCGCAATCACGAAGTCGCCCACCTGCAATGCGTCGGAGTCGCCGAAGGGCAGAGCGGTGAGGTCCTTCGCGTCGATCTTGAGAAGCGCGATGTCGGTGCCCGCGTCCGAGCCCACCAGCCGCGCCGGGAAGCGGCGGTTGTCCTTGAGCGTCACCGCGATCCGTTGCGCGTCCTGGATGACGTGATGGTTGGTGAGCACGTAGCCGTGCTCCGCGTCGACCACCACGCCCGAGCCCGCCGCGACCTGGGGCTCGTCGCTCTCCGGCAGGCCGAAGAAGCGCCTGAAGAACGGATCGCGCAGCAGCGGGTTCTGCTCCTCCGGGCTCCTCTGCAGCACCGCGATGTTGACCACCGCGGGGGTCACCTGCGCCACCAGCGGCGCGAGCGTCGGCAGGCCGTTGCGCGCCGGCAGCGACGGAATGGCGCCGCTCCATGCGGCGCCGGGCAGCGCAGCCGCCGCGCAGGCGAAAACGAACGCGGCGATCCGGCTACGCATGCCCCACCACGTGCTGGCGCTCAGCGCCGGCGGTATTGCGCCGGCCGGCTCTGCACGACAGGCGCGCGTTCGTCCTTGTGACGGAAGTTGATGCGGCCCTTGGAGACGTCATAGGGCGAGATCTCGAGCGTGACCTTGTCGCCTGCCAGGATCCGGATGCGGTGCTTGCGCACCTTGCCCGAAGCATACGCCAGCACCTGGGCGCCATTGTCGAGCGTCACGCGGAACTGCGTGTTCGGCAGCACTTCGTTCACTACCCCGTCCATCTCGACCAGTTCTTCCTTTGCCATTTTTCCGATCCTCGCTTTCCACTGCCCTAGGGCAGCGGAGAAAGAAAAAGCCCCGGCCTGCGCCGGGGCTTTGATTGAACTGCTAAGTTGCGTATTCTACTGCACATCGCAGCCGCGACCGAGAATTGATACAGCGGTCCGCGATGCACAGTCCGGAGGGTTCGTAATGGGCACCTGGCGGCGTGCGGCG
The DNA here is from genome assembly GCA_035624675.1 of Burkholderiales bacterium. Classification (GTDB taxonomy): domain Bacteria; phylum Pseudomonadota; class Gammaproteobacteria; order Burkholderiales; family SG8-39; genus DAHVFK01. Next base: position 15,622 of record DASPRB010000132.1, on the reverse strand, counting down.
GTGTACCGGGGAGGAGCGGGCGTCCTGCTCGCGCTCTCGTTCCTGTTCTGTCCTTCTATTTCTTTTGCCGCGCCGCCCGGCCACGCGACGCTATTCGACCGGGCCGAGTTCGTGCTGAGCGACGCCAAGACCCCGCCCGGCGACGCCGCGCCGTGGCAGCCGGTCAGGTTGCCCGACGAATGGCGCCGCTCGCGCCCCGGGGTGAGCGGCGAGGGGTGGTACCGCATTGGCGTCGACCTCCCGAGCGCGCCGACCCGCGCGCAGGCGCTCGAAGTGCCGCACGTGCGCGCCGACGCGATCAACATCTATGTAAACAGAACCTTGATCGGCCGTTCGCAGGACATCGTCGCCGGCTCATCGATCCTTGGGGCGCTGGACACCCCGGTGTTCCTCCCTTTTCCGTCCTTCTTACTGCACGCCGGCCACAACCTGCTTTTCTTCCACATGAAGGCCGCCGCTCACCCGCTTAATGTGGACGGTCTGAGTCGGGTCACTTTCGGTGACGCGCGGCCGGTGAGAAAGGAGGCTGCCATTCGCTCCGAATGGGGTTTCTACGCAGGCCGCTCGTTTCTCGCGATGGCGCTCGGCGCAGGACTTATCACTCTGTTCGTCTGGTTCGCTCACCGTCGTGACCGATTGATGTTCTGGTTTGCGATCGCCTGCCTCTCCTGGGCACTAGCCGGCGGCATGTGGAACGCGCTGCGCTGGTTCCAGACGCCGTTCTATCCGGCTCTCCTTCTGTACATGACGTACGGCCTTGTGGTGCCTGCGGTCGTCCTGTCGCTGCGCACGGTGGACCTCAAGTGGCCGCGCTTCGAGGCGCTGCTCTGGATTTTCGTGCTGGCCGAGATCACTTATCCCTACTGGCTCGACCGCTCGAACAATCTGCTGCGCCTGGGTTGGGACCTCGCCAACACGGCGCTGCTGCTGGTCGGGGTCGGAATCATCCTGTACGGAGCGAGACGGCCGCTACGCTGGTCGGTCACGCTCGAGATCCTGGCTCTGCTGGCAATGGCCGCGTGCATGTTCCACGAGGGCGCCCGCTTCCTCGGCTGGGTGGATCTCGAGAGTCCGGTGCTGCGTCCGTACCACGTGCCGATCATGCTGCTCGCGATCGGGCTGGCGGTGTTCGAGCGGCACCTGGACGCGATGCGCAAGCTCGAGGGCATGAACACCGAGCTCGAGCGCCGCGTCGCCGAGAAGGGACGCGAGCTCGCGGCCTATCACGTCGAGCGCGAGGAAGTGCTGCGCCAGCAGGCGCTCGCGAGCGAGCGCCAGCGGATTCTCGCCGACATGCACGACGGCCTGGGCGCGACGCTCGTCGGCCTGCTGCGTTATGCGCAGAGCGACGGCATCGACCGGCGCAGCCTCGAGCTGCGAGTCAAGGAAGCGCTCCAGGAGCTGCGCATCGCGGTCGACGCCCTCGAGCCCGCGGAAGGCGACCTGGCGAGCGTGCTCGGCAAGCTGCGCTACCGACTCGAGCCCTTCCTCGCGCCTGCAGGCGTCCGCCTGTCCTGGGACGTCGGCGACTTGCCGCAGGTCGAGGGTCTCGAGCCCGCCGCGGTGTTCGCCATCCAGCGCATCCTGCTGCAGGCGTTCGCGAACAGCCTGCAACACTCGGGTGCGCGCGAAATACGCGTCGCGGCGCGCGCCAACGGTGGCGACATCGAAGTGAAAGTCGAGGATGACGGTTGCGGCTTCGATCACGCCGTGCGCGGCGGCGGCTTCGGCCTGGGCAACATGCGCGCGCGCGCGGCCGCACTCGGAGCGACGCTCGACATCGAGCCGCGCCCTGGCGGCGGAACCACCGTGCGCCTCGCGGTCCCGCGACGCCTTGCGCAGCCAGCGCCGGTCCCCGCGCTGGCGCCGGACGCCGCCTAGCGCTTGTCGAGCAGCCGCAGCGCCGCGGCACGCGCCACCGCGGCGGCCGCGGAGTGGACCGCGAGCTTGCGGTAAGTCTTCTTCACGTGGCTGCCGACGGTGTGCACGGAGATGCCGAGCCGTTCTCCGACCTCGGAATACGTGTAGCCGCGCGACAGGAGCCGCAGAACTTCCGCCTCGCGCGCGGTCACCGGCCCCCCGGGATCGGCGCCCGCCTTGTCGATCGGGTCGCCGGATTCCTCCCTGACTCGCATGCGATTCAGGACCATCCGGGCGATCCCGGGACTCATCGGCGCGCCCCCCGCGCGCAGCTCGAGCACGTGCTCGATCAGGTCCGCGTCGCTGCAGTCCTTGAGCACGTAGCCCGCCGCGCCGGCCTCGATGCTCGCGAGGACGTTGCGCTCGTCGCCGAACACCGTGATCACCATGGCGTCGCAATCCGGCAGATTGCGCGCGGCGAAGCGGATCACCTCCGTGCCGTGGATGTCCGGCAGCCCCAGATCGACCAGCAGCACGTCGGGGCGCATCGCGGGCAGCTGCGCGATTGCGTCGCGCCCGGCGCCCAGCGCCTGCGCCAGCGTCGTGCGCGGGTCGTTCGAGATCGCTTCGGCAAAGCGCTGCCGCGTGGCTTGATCGTCCTCGACGATCATCACGCGCACCATCCCCTGGCGCTGAGCTGACATTTCCGTCAAACGGGATCTCGGTTGTCCATCGTAGCCGGGGCGCGTGCCGGCCGCCATGCCATGAATCTGTCATCTTCCGGGCAGCCACATAAGCATGGGATGGCGGATCTGCGTGCAGCTCGCGTAGGGTGTTTCGGCCTCATCGAAAAGGAGCGCACGCCATGAACTCATTTGAAACCAGTCTCGTGAAGCGCCTGTTCGTCGACCTCGGTCTGATCGCTCTGCTCGCGCTCTGCGCGGCCGGTACCGCCAGCGCGCAGGCGACCCACTGGTATCTCGGGATCGGCGGCGGGCAAAGCAGCACCAGCATCGACATGACCGGCATTAGCGGATCGAGCGACGAAACCGACACCGCATGGAAAGTGTTCGGCGGCTACCAGTTCAATCCGTACATCGGCGCGGAAGTCGGCTACGCCGACCTCGGCAGCGCGAGCTTCAACGGCACGCTAACCCAGCCGATTCCGCCATTCCCCGTAGGCACGGCGACCAACGGAAGCTTCGACAGCACCGCCTGGTTCCTGACCGCGGTCGGCTCGCTGCCGTTCGGCCAGAACTTCGCCGCGATCGGCAAGCTCGGCGTATCGACATCCGACACCGACGCCCACGTCACGCTCGGCGGCGTCTCCGGCACCGTGAGCGGCAGGACGACCCAGGCGACCTACGGCCTCGGCCTGCGGTGGGACATCACCAACATGTTCGCCGCGCGCGCCGAGTGGGATCGCTTCCGCGTCGGCGGCGGCGACATCGGCGACAAGTCCGACATCGACCTGTTTTCCATAAATGCGATCGTGAAGTTCTAGACCGCATAGGGTCGCGAGAGGGGGGAGCCATGGCAACTCGAAATCGCGCGCATCTGGCATTGCGTCCCAAGCTTCTTGTGCTGGCGGTAACGTCCTGCTTCGCCGCGGGCGGCGCTTGGGCAAACCCGACCGGGCCGACGGTCGCCAGCGGCAGCGCGACGTTCGGTACAACCGGCAACACGCTTACGATCAACAACAGCGCGAACGCCATCATCAACTGGCAGAGCTTCTCGATCAATTACGGCGAGACCACGCGCTTCGAGCAGTCCTCGCCTGCTTCGGCGGTGCTCAACCGCGTGACGACGCTGAACAACCCGAGCCTCATCAACGGCGTTCTGTACTCCAACGGTCAGGTGTTCCTGATCAATCCGAGTGGCATCTCGATCGGCTCTACCGGCGTAATAGACGTCGCCGCCTTCGTAGCGTCGAGCCTCAATCTATCGAACTCGGATTTCCTGTCCGGGCGGATGCGTTTCAGGAGAACGCATGGCGCGGGGGCGGTGGATAACCTAGGCCAGATCTCGAGTGCCTCGGGCGGGCATGTCTACCTAGTCGGACCCGCGGTGACCAACGACAAGTCAGGCAGCATCGAGGGAGTCATTGAGACGCCTCAGGGTGAGACGATCCTGGCCGCGGGCAACAGAGTCGAGCTGGTCAATCCGGGAACGCCGAACCTGAGAGTGGAGATCCACGCCCCCAACAATCGGGCTGTCAATCTCGGCCAGATCATGGCGGAGGCGGGGCGCGTCGGCATCTTCGCCGGGCTCATCGACCAGCGGGGCACCGTGAGCGCCAATACGGCGATGGTGACCGACGAGGGCAAGATCGTTTTCCGCGCGACCCATGGCGTGAATTTCGCGTCGAACAGCACCACGTCGGCCACCGGACCCGGCGCGGGAACGATCGACGTTGCCGCGGGAGACATCACGGTCTCAGGCGCCGTCTTCTCTAACAGCCAGGCGATCCAGGCCGACGGCAACGTGACCGTCGCTGCGGACCCCGGCGGGCAGGCAAACCTGGTCTCCTACGGCGCGCAATCGGTCAAGGCGGGTGGTGCGCTCGAAGTGCGCGATGCCGGACCCGGATCGCAGGCGTCCATTCAGGGCGTCGGCCAGTCGATCGACGCCGGCTCGCTCGCACTCGGCTCGTCGGGTGGAGGCGCGTTCATCCTGAACTCGGGATCCGACCAGTCGATTCACGCGGCGGGCGACATCATGGTCGCCAGTGCCGCCGGAGGATACGCAACACTCGACTCGTTCGGCACGCAGGCCATTAAAGCGGGCGGCGATCTCAGACTTCAGGATGGCGGGCTGGGGAGTTTCGCGTCGATCGAAGCCTCCGGCCAGAGCATTGAAGCCAGCTCCGTTGCGCTTGCTTCCAACGGTGGATCCACTGCGATAGTGAATTTGAGCTCCGGCGCTCAGACGATTCGCACCAACGGCATGAACGCCGCAGGTGAGGGCCTCGCAGTGCGCAGTTCGGGCGGCGGTTTCGCGACCATCCAGCAAATCGTGACCGGCGCTGCGCAAACGATCGACGTGAGAAACGCGGACCGCGTTGTGATCGATGCAGCGGGCGGCCCCGCGAACATCGGTTCCAATGGCAATCAGGATATCTCGATCACCGGCGCGACGAGCGGCAACGCGCTGGTGATGGGCACTCCGGCGTCGGCCGCGGCCTCGCAGATCTTCGCTAGCGGGGCGCAATCTGTGACCGCAGGCCTGCCGGGACAAAGCGGCTCGATAACGCTTTACGGTGATACGACGGGCGGTCCGGCCAATACAATCATCGTATCGGGGCAGACCCCTGGCGGCGCTCAGACGGTGAGTACCTCCGGCACGCTGTCGATCTTCGGCGGCTCGGCGACCGGAGGCAGCACTGCCGGAATATTCGCCAACGGCGCGGGCGGCCAGCAGACTGTGACGGCCGATGCGATCGTGCTGCATGGTGGAGGCACCGGTTCGGGCAACAGCGCGAGGATCGGCGCCAATCAGGGCGCGCAATCGGTTGTCGCGGGCGCGGGAGGCATCACGCTGATCGGCGGCGACGGCGCCAACGCGCAGGCGATCATCGCCCAGGTCGACCCGTCGCTCCACCAGCAGGTCGACGTGCGCGATGGCGGCTCGATCTCAATCCAGGGCGGCAACGCCGCGGGCGCCAACGCGGCGATCGTCGCTCCGGTGCAGGTCGTGAACGTCGACGGCGACGTGACGCTCCAGGGCGGCAGCGTGCCAAGCTCCGGGGTCCGGATCGGTGGACTCGGCGCGGGCGCGACGCTTACGACGGACTTGACGCTCAATGCCGGGGGCGACGTCGTGCTGCGCGGGGGCAGCGGCGCGAGCGCGGGTGCTGCGCTCGGCTCGGCGCTCGGTTCGGCCCAGACGGCGAGCGTTGCGGTTCACGCAGGCGGCGACGTATTGCTCCAGGCGGGCAGCCTGAGCGCGGGAGCGCACATTGGATCGATCACGACGGGGACCCTCGCGGGCGGGGACGTCCTGATCGACGCGGGCGGCACCATCGCGCTGAATAGCAATCCGGGCTCGCAAAGCGACATCCTCACCCTCGACAACATCACGCTGCACGCCGGCGCGATCAGCGAAAGCGCAGGATCGCTCATACAGGGTGGCACGCTTTCCGCATCCGTCCAGGGCGACATCGACGTCGCAGGCGGCATCACCTCCGGCCCACAGTCGATCCAGGCAGGCGGCGACCTCAGGGTTCACAACACCGTTCCCGGCATGAACGCCTCGATCCAAGGCTCCGGACAGACGATCGAGGCGCGATCGATCACGGTCGATTCGAATGGCGGCACGGCGCAGATCCTGAACGTCGGCTCGGGCGATCAAACGATCCGCACCGACGGCATGAATTCCGCGGGCGACGGTCTCGCGGTGCACAGTGCAGGCGGCACCGCGACCATCCAGCAGATGGCGCCGGGCGGCCTGCAGACGATCGACGTGAAAGACGCCGACCGCGTCGTCGTGGACGCCGTGGCCGGCGTCGCCCAGATAATCGGTTCCAACGGCGGCCAAAACCTTTCCATCACCGGCGCGACGAGTGACAACGCGCTCGTTCTCGGCTCGCCGACTTCATTCGGCGCGTCCATTATCGGCGACGGTGGCGGGACGCAATCGGTCACCGCAGGTCTCCCGGGGCAGAACGGCTCGATCGACATTTACGGCAATACCTCGGGCGGATTGAACCGCACCTTTATCAGTTACTTCACCGGCCTGACGGATCCGGGAAACGCTCAATCGGTGAGCACCTCGGGCACGCTCACGGTGATCGGCGGCGCGGGCAGCCACGGGAACAACAACTCGGGAATCCTCGCCAACGCCCCGGGTGGCGTGCAGCGAATCGACGCGCAGGCGATCGTTCTCCAGGGCGGCAGCGACGGCACTCCTGGCGGTGGCAACGGCGCATTGATCGGCGCGAATGCCGGCGCGCAGACGGTCGACGTCGGCGCCGGCGGCATTACGGAGCACGGCGGCGGCGCAAACTCGCAGGCGCTGATCTATCAGCGTGATTCCGGGCCGAGCCAGGCAGTAAACGTGGCCGGCTCAGTTCTGATTCAGGGCGGATACGGAAGCGGCGGCTTCGCCGGCATCTCAGCGCCGGTGCAACTCGTGAACGTCGACGGCGACGTGACGCTGGTGGGCGGCAGCGTGCCGAACACCGGCGTGCGGATCGGCGGCTTCGGCGCCAACAACCCGGACCTCACGACCAATCTCACGCTCAACGTCGGAGGCGACGTCACGCTGCTCGGCGGCAACGGTTTGGTCGCCGGCGAGGCGCTCGGCGGTTCCGCCGCGGGCGGCCAACCGGCCAAAGTCACCGTTCACGCCGGCGGCGACATCACGCTCGAGCCGGGAATCGCGGGCGCGAGCGCGCGCATTGGCACGAGCCCGCTCAACACCGCGAGCGGCGATGTCCTGCTCGATGCGCGCGGCAACATTACGCTCGACAGCGCCGGCCCCGGCGCGGGCACGTTCATCGCCACGCTCGACGATGTGACGCTGCACGCGCGCTCGATCACGGAGGGCGTCGATTCGTCGATCGTCGCCCACGCGCTGTCCGCGAGCGCACGCCGCGGCATCGATCTTCCCGGCACCAACCGGGTGAGCCAGTTCGACGCCGACACGCTCTTGTCGGGCGACGTCACCTTCAACAACGCATCGCCCGTGCTCGACGTGACCGGCATCGACGCGTTCCCGTTCGGCGCGCTCAATCTGACCCAGACAGGCGACCTGCTCATCACCGGCAACGTGCTCGCGGGCCGCGCGGCGATCGCCGCGACCGGCGATATCACCGTCGGTCCCGGAGCCGGGGCGCCGGGTGTGAGCGTGTTCGCGCTCGGCCCGCAGTCGATCAGCGCCGGAGGCGCGCTGCGCCTGCAGGGCGGAGACGCAGACAACGGCTACGTCGAGGTGGGCAGCCTCGGGCCGCTCAGCATCGCGACCGGCACCGATCTCTCGCTCACCGGCGGCAGCGGTAAATTTGCGCACGCTCTGCTCTGGAGCCTCGGCCGCATGGATCTCTCGGTCGGCGGCGCGACGACGCTTACCGACGGCAGCGGGCAATACGCCTGGGCGAAAATCGTACGGCCGTGGCCGTGGCTCGCGCTGAGCCACTAGCGAGCGAACAATAGGATCACCATCATCCCCGCTCAGGGGATGATGCGACTCGCCGCCGCGTTGCCGAAGCCCTGCAACGGGCCGAGCGGATTGAGCTCGTCCTCGTTCGAGTGGATCGCCGGCTGTCCACCGGTCAGCTTGTAGATAATTGTGCCGTTCTTGATCAGCAGCACGCCGTTGAAGCTCCAGCCGGCGACGTCGGTCTTGCGCCGGAAGCTGAAGAAGTCGAGCAGGAAATTGCCGTAGCGTTTGCGCTTCTGGAACGATTGGTTGACCTCGTAGCCCTGGCAATCGGTTTTCGCTTCGATGCATTCCTTCACCCCCGCATCCAGGTCGGCGGGATTGATCGAGGGGCTGGGAAGGAAGCGGCGCAGCACGTCCGAATAGTTGAGGATCGTGATGTTCGGGTTGTCGCGCGGATCGAGTTTCAGCGCCTTGAGTTCCTGCACGGTCGTTTCGTGCGGAACGATCTTGTCGAAGGTCTCCTGCGCTTCCTCGTAGTTCTTCCACGGGCTGTAGGTGCGCGACTCCGACTTGGGCAGCAGGTCGCTGCAGGCGGAAATCGCCAGACAGGCGACGATCACCGACGTCAGCATCGCAACTCGCTTTGAATGACTCATCTTCCAGCTTTCTGCATCGACCTTTTCGTAGGATAGGGACGGCCGGGTCGGCGTGATTGCGCCAGATCAAGCGCTGCCCGTCAAAAATGCCGTCAGCTGCCGCGCGCCGAGGATTTCTGCCCGGCGAGCCGCTCGAGCGCGCGCAAGCTGAACTCGAGCTGCTCGCGCAACGTGCGCTTGATCATCCAGGGACCGATAAGTGGAGGAATCCAGAAACTCGCCACGCGCGTGGCTTCGTAGTGTAGCCGAGTCCGGGCGCCTTCCGCGGTGAGGCGCCACAGGCTCGACCCGCTCTCGAAATCGCCCTGGCCGGGCACGATGCGCGAGACGATGGTGCGCCCATCCGGCTCGGTCACGTCCTCCACCGTGACGACCGTTTTGCAGAAGAACCACACGCAGGATTTGAGCACGCTGCGCACGCGTGCGCCGCGCCCGTCCGGCGCCGGCGCGACGCTCATCGAGACGATCGCCGGATTCATTCTGGCGAAGCGCGCATAGTCCGAAAGGACGTCGAACACCCGGTGCTCTGGAGCATCGATCACGGCGTCGAACTCGAGCCGCAGGCCCACCTCGCCCTTCGATACCGTCACGCTGTCCAGCTGCGCGGCCGCCGCCGAACCCGCGCCGAGCGAAGCAAGGAGCACCGCCGCGCGTGCCGCCGCAATCCACCAGTCGGGCACACCTGGCATGGTGTTCAGTCAACGCGGCGCGCCACGAGACGGACACGCACGCGGACTTCGTCGGCCACGCGCAGGCCGCCGCCAAGCGCGGAGTATGGCTCGATGCCGAATTCCGACTGCCGGAACGTGAAGCTTGCGATAACGGTGAGCCGGTCGCCATGCTCGAGCACGGCCGCCGGAAAGTGCAGTTCGTGCGTTGCGCCGCGCAGCGTCGCCCCGGCGACAACCGAAGGATTCCAGCGCGGCCCGGAAAGCGCGATCGATTCGACGCGGATGACCGGGTAGCGCTGCGCGTCGAGCACCTCCTTGCCGAGCATATGCTCGCGCGTGCCCTGACGCGCCTCGTCCGACACCTCGGCGGCGAACTCTTCGCCCTCCTCGCCGCGCGCAGCGACCGGATCTACCGAGAGAGACTCGACCGGTATTTCCAGCAGAAAGCCGCTCGCCGCCGCCGTGCCGCCGGCCCAGACCTCGCCGCGCGCCGGTCCCACAATGACGTGATTGTGGCCGAATCGCGCGAGCGGCCCTGCGCGGTACACGAGCAGCCGGACCTCCGACTGCGTGCTTTGCACAGCGTAGCGCTGCGCGCCCACAGGCAGCCGAGCTTCGGCCCGTGCTCGGGGGGTCGGCGCCGGGGTATGCTCGACGGGCGCGGTCGCCTGGCACGCGGCGAGCGCGAGCAGTGGGAATAGCAGGCCACGCTGCAGTGTCTTAAGCAAGAGGGTACCGCAAGCTGTCAAGAAGCCTTCCTGAATGATGCGCTGGCGAAACTCGGAGCAGGGCTACGGCATAGTAGCGCAGGCGCTGCACTGGCTGGTCGCGCTGCTCGTGTTCGTGCAGCTCGGCCTGGGCCTGTACGCAGCCGCGCTGCCCCTCGGCATCGCGCGGCTCGAATGGCTGTCGCGCCACAAGTCGCTCGGCCTCGCCGTGCTCACGCTCGCTCTTACAAGGCTCGCCTGGCGCCTGACCTCTCCGCCGCCCGCTCTGCCCGGGGCGATGTCCCGCGCCGAGCGCTTCGCCGCGAGCGCGACGCACCGCCTGCTTTATGCGCTCCTGATCCTCGCGCCGCTCGCCGGCTGGCTGTACGCTTCGGCGGCCGGCCTGTCGGTCAACTGGTTCGGCCTGTGGCTGGCGCCCGATCTGGTGCCGAAGGACGCGCACTGGGCAGCGCGATGGAAGCTCCTGCACAAGTTTTCCGTCCTGCTGCTCACCCTTCTGGTCGTCGGACACATCGGCGCCGCGCTGCGCCACGCGCTCGTGCGGCGCGACGGCATCGTGCGCCGCATGCTGCCATGGTGAAAGCCGCCATCGTGATCCCGAGAATCCTGCTCGCCGCGCTGCTCGTGGCAGCCTGCTCGCCCGCGTATGCGGACTGCCGCGTGGTGGCCCCTGCGCGCGCGCAGGTCTCCTTCGACGTTGAGCAGGCCGGCGCGCCGTTTCGCGGCTCGTTCAAGCGCTTCGGCGGCAAGGTCTGCCTCGCCGGCGAGCGCGTGACCCAAATCGACGTGTGGCTCGACCCGGCGTCGGTCGACGCCGGCCTACCGGAGATCGACGCAGCGCTGAAGGGCGACGATTTCTTCGCCGTCGCCCTCTTTCCGCGCGCGACCTATTCCAGCGAGTCGATCTCGGACAAGAGCGGGGAACAGGTCGCGCGCGGAACTCTGACGATGAAGGGGCACAGCGGCCCGCTCGACGCTCCGTTCCGCCTGCAACACGAGGGCGGCGACGTCGTCATCTCGGGCGCGCTGACGCTCAACCGCCTCGACTACGGCATCGGTACGGGCGACTGGTCGAACACGAAGTGGCTCGGCGCCGAGGTCAGAGTGAGCTTCAGGGCCACGCTCGCTCAGGCGGCGAGCGGCACTTCCGCTGAGCCCCCGGCCGCGAACACGCGATAACGCGGCGCATTTCACGGTCCGGCGCAGGTCGCCGGAAAACCGGATAAAACCCGAGCCCGTCGAACCGGTAAGCTTCAGCGTGATTGTGATGCCTTCCGCGCCTGCACCGGCCACCGAGCCGGAGATCCGACCGACCGCCTCAGCGAAGCCCCTCGTGCTCGTCGTGGACGACGACGAGAGCATGCGGGAGTTGCTGCAGAGGCAGATGGAGCTCGACGGCTATCGTGTGACCGCCGCCAAGGACGGCTTCCGCGCGATCAGGGAGATCGAGGCGAGCCCCCCGGACGTCGTGCTGCTCGACGCGCTGATGCCGGGGATGGACGGCTTCCGCGTCGCCGAAATCCTCAAGTCCTCCGAGCGTACGCGCGCCATTCCGATCATCATGGTGACTGCCCTGGACGACCGGGACGCAAAGCTGCGCGCGCTCAAGGCTGGCGTGCAGGAATTCCTCACCAAGCCGATCGACCGCAACGAGGTGTCGCTGCGCGTGCAGAACGTGCTGATGCTCAAGGAATACAGCAATTTCCTGGCGCAGCAGAACCGGATCCTCGGGCAGATGGTCGAAGAGCGCTCGCGCCAGGTGCTCGCGAGCTACCGGGAGACGATCGACACCCTGAGCCGTGCCGCAGGCTACAAGGACGAGGAGACCGGCGGCCACGTGCGGCGCATCAGCTTCTATACCGAGGACATCGCCACGACGCTCGGCATGAACTCGGCGTTCTGCGAGACGATCCATCACGCGAGCCCGATGCACGACATCGGCAAGATCGCGATCCCGGACGCGATCCTGCGCAAGCCCGGCACGCTCAGCCCGGCCGAATGGGACGTCATGAAGTCCCACACCACGTTGGGCGCGCAGCTGATCGGCGCGGGCAATTCGCCGTACCTGCAAATGGGCGCCGAGATCGCGAGGTGCCACCACGAGCGCTGGGACGGCGGCGGCTATCCGGCGGGCCTCAAGGGCCAGGTCATCCCGATCTCGGCGCGCATCATGAACATCTGCGACCAGTACGACGCCCTGCGCTCGGAGCGGCCCTACAAAAAGCCGCTGTCCCACGAGCAGTCAGTCGAGATCATCACCCTCGGCGACGGCCGCACCATGCCGTCGCACTTCGATCCGGACGTGCTCGCCGCGTTCAAGCGCGCCGCCGACCGCTTCCGCGACATCTTCGAATCGATTTCCGACTGAGCGCCGCCCGGCCTACGGGTAGCGTCAGCAGCGTGAAGGGGTGCGGAAACAATTCTTCACTCCCGCGCAAAATGGCATCGCGAATAGCTTGGCTAGCATCTGCCAATGGGAGTCCCCGATGCCGGCGCGCGAGGCGACAGCGATCCGCTGCTGGTTTTCCTTCACATCCCCAAGACCGGCGGGACCACCTTGGTAACGATGTTGGCGCAGCGATATGCGCCGGAGACGATCCGCAAAATCATGATGCGCGGCATGTCGTTGATCGTGCCGCCCCGCGAAAAAGCGTCCGGTTCGCTTATCTCCGCCTCGAAGATCAGGCGTCTGAAACGGGCTCTTCGCGATCCGGAGCGCGTGCGCCTGATTCATGGCCATTTCGACTTGTCGCTGGAACGGCTCCTTCCCTCACGCGCGAGCTTGTTCACGATCTTGCGTGATCCCGTCGAGCGCGCGATCTCCCACTACTACCATTACCGCAGGCAGAGCAACGATCCGGCGAATGGGCTCGCAATGCGCTCGACACTCGCGGAGTGGGTCAGCGCGCGCGGCCTCGTCGAGATGGACAACGGTCAGACACGGCGCCTCGCCGGCGAGATGAGATTGCCCGTCGGTCGCGTTTCCGAGCGCATGCTGGAAAAAGCAAAGGAAAACCTTGCCTCGAAATTCTCCGTGATCGGGCTGACTGAGCGCTTCGAGGAATCTCAGGTCCTGCTGTCCCGTGCGTTCGGCTGGCGGTACACCCGCCCGGCCGTCCGCAATGTTGGCACCAACCGTCCGGCGCGGAGCGGAATCAGCGAGGCGGAGCTTCGACTGATAAGAAACTGCAACTGCTTCGATGTCGAACTGTACCGGTTCGCCGCCGAGCTTTTCGCGCGCTCAGCCGCCAACGTGAATATGGACACCGAACTTTCATTGCTGCGGTCGGCGCAGGAAAATATCGGGTCGGTCCGGCAAGATTTGCGGGGCGCCGTGTTAAATGTTCGCCGCCGCGCATCCCTTGTCAGAGAGTTGCTGTCCGCCGGGCTGTTTCAACACCTGCGCCGGCGGATGGGCCACTAGGCGCGCACGTCGAAGGCGGCGACCGAATCGATTACGAACCGGCTGCGCGCGGCGCTGCCCGCGCTCACCAGCCCATTTCCCACGACGGAACGGACCCGAAGCGCTGGGTGAGGAAGTCGATCAGCGCGCGCACGCGCGATGGCAGCGTGAGGTTGGGCAAATAGACGAGGTAGATCGCGCTCTCCGGCACGACCTGGAACTGGCGCAATAGAGGCACTAAATGGCCGCCCCGCAGGGCGTCCGCGGCCATGTAGACCGGCAGGATGCCGATTCCCAGCCCGGCGGCGACGGCCGCGCCCACGGCGTCCATGTCGTCCGTCTCGAGCACGCCCGCGACCTGCACGGTGAATTTGCGCCCGCCCCGGCGCAACGTCCAGCGCCCGTTGGTCGCGAGCGGCGGGAACAGCACGCAGTCGTGCCTGCGCAGGTCCTCGACGCGGCGCGGCGTGCCGCGCCGCTTCAGGTATCCCGGCGCGGCGCATATCACCGACCGGTTCGCAGCGAGCTTGCGCGCCACCAGATGCTGCGCCGGCTCGAAGGACACGCGGATGCCGAGGTCGAACCGCTCGTCGCCTAGGTCGAGGGCGCGATTGCTGCAGGAGAGCTCGACCCGGATCTTCGGATATCGCTGGTAGAACTCGGGCAGCGCGGGCAGGACGTGCCGCACCGCGAACGCCTGGGCAGCCGTCACGCGCACCAGGCCCGCCGGCTCCGACTGGATCTGCGTCAGCCGCTCCTCCGCGAGCCCGGCTTCCTGCACGATCCTCGCGCAGTGCTCGTAGAACACTGCGCCGGCTTCGGTGAGGCTCAGCTTGCGTGTCGAGCGATTGAGCAGCTTCACCGCGAGCGCGCGCTCAAGCGCGCTCACGTGCCGGCTCGCGAGCGACTTCGACATGCCGAGCTTGTCGGCGGCGGCGGAGAAGCTCTTCGCCTCCACGACCTGGGCAAACACGCGCATCCCGTTCAGCCGATCCTTCATTGGTGGTCGTCCTGCAACAATACGTTGCAGTAAATCGTATTTATCCGATTTCTGCAACTCGATACATTGTCACTGCAGGCGTACAACCAAGGAGGTCGTCATGAGCGAGCAGGCGGTCAAAGTCGGGCAACTGGAAATCCGCTATCTGGTAGACGGCGCCCGCGAGGGAGGACTCGGGCTGTTCGAGATGAAGGTTCCGGTCGGGGCGCACGTTCCGCCGCCGCACAGCCATACCAACAACGAAGAGTGCGTCTACGTGCTGGAGGGCGCGCTCACCTATACCGTCGACGGCGAGACGCGCGACTTGCGGCCGGGCGAATGGATGTCCACGCCGCGCGGCTCCGTGCACCACTTCTGCAACACCGCCTCGGAGCCAGCCCGGGTGCTCGTGATGCTGACCCCGGACATCGGACTGCAGTACTTCCGCGACGTGGGGGCCGTCGTCAACGCGGGCGGAGCCCCTGACCGCGCCAGACTGCTGGCGGTCATGGGACGCTACGGCCTCGTGCCCGCGGCGCCGAGGCGGTAAGCGACGGGCCGGCGTGCAGTGGATCGTCCGATGCCGACAAGCTTGGAGACACTGGCGCGCTACCGCGCCGGGCACGCCGACGGCCCCGAATCGCGTCGCGTATGGCTGTTTCACTCGCACGCCTACTTCGATCACACCTCGCCCGAGCGCATCGCGGAGGCGCGCGCATTCATGCAGCTCGTCCGCCGGACGTTTGCGGCGACGGCCCACGTGGAGATCCATTCGTTCATTGCGGGCCCCGCCGGCCCGCACCCGCGCGGAAGTTTCGAGGTGCTCTTCACGCGCGAGGTATTCGCGGAATACGTGTCATGGCTGATGTTCATGCGGCCCGAGGGGCTCGACATCCTCATCCACCCGCTCACGCGGTCGCAGACGCTCGACCACACCGCGCGCGCCCTCTGGCTCGGCACGCCGCGCGTGCTCGATCGGGCGATGCTCGAAGCGGTGGACGCCAGGCTGCACGCGACCGCTGCGACCGAGGAGTCCATCATCGACGGCACGAAAGAGCACTAACGACAGCCGCGCGCCGGAATGAAAAAGGCCCCAGCGAACGCTAGAGCCTTGAGTATTTGGTAGGTCGTGGCGGATTCGAACCGCCGACCAACGGATTAAAAGTCCGCTGCTCTACCAGCTGAGCTAACGACCCGGAAAAGGCGCGGATTTTAATCGGCCG
>DASPRB010000128.1:0-5643 GCA_035624675.1 Burkholderiales bacterium | reverse complement strand
AGGACGTGCGCGGCTGGGACCACCTCGGCGTGCCGATCGCGTTCCGCGACGAGCCTGCGCGGCCCAGGTTCGATCCGCCCGCGCACGGCGAACACACCGCCGAGATCCTGCGTAGGCTCGGCTACGGCGATGCGGATGTCGCGCGCCTCGCGGCGCGCGGCGTAATCAAGGCCGGCTAACCCGGGTCCGGGAAGAGACGCGTCATGGAGAGAAAGTGACAGACGAGTTCGTCGCCAAAGTTAATGCGATGCCCGGCTGGGTGAGGGAGATGGGGATCGTGATCCTCACCGCCACTCCCGACGAAGTGAGCTGCGAGTGGCAAGTGAGCGAGAAGCATCATCAGGGCTATGGCATCGTGCACGGCGGCGTGCATTGCGGCGTGATCGAGACGCTCGCCTCGGTCGGCGCCGCGGCCGTCGCGCATCCGCGCGGTCAGCGGGTCGTTGGCCTGGAAAACAATACGTCCTTCATTCGCGCCGTGCGCTCGGGGAAGCTGCACGCCCTGGCCAAGCCCGTCACGCGCGGCCGCTCGAGCCAGGTATGGGAGGTGTGGATACGCGATGAAAAAGAACAGCTGGTGGCGCAAGGGCGGGTGCGCCTCCTTTGCGTCGACGAAGATCGCGCGCTCGGTTGAGCGAACTCCTTGACGTCATCGTCTTCGGCGCCACCGGCTTCACCGGGCGGCTGGTGGCGGAGTACCTGTACGCGTCCTACGGCGTCGGCGGCGAGCTCGCGTGGGCGATGGCGGGGCGTAACCTCGACAAGCTCGCCAAGGTTCACCGCCAGATAGGCGCCGGTGAGGCCTTGCCGCTCATCGCCGCCGACGCGTCCGATGCCGGCGCGCTGGCGGGCCTGGTTCGGCAGTCCAGGTCGATCATCGCCACCGTCGGGCCTTACCAGCGCCACGGGCGGGGGCTGGTGACGGCCTGCGCGCAGGCCGGCACCGACTATGTCGATCTGTGCGGCGAGCCGGCCTGGATGGCGCAGATGATCCCGGCGCTCGCCGCGCCGGCGCGGGCGAGCGGCGCGCGGATCGTGTTCTCGTGCGGATTCGATTCCATCCCGTTCGACCTCGGCGTCGTGTTCCTGCAGGACGAAGCCCGGCGGCGTTTCGGCGTGCCGTTGATCCGGGTGCGCGGGCGCGTGCGGCGCATGAAGGGCAAGCCTTCGGGCGGCACGATCGCCAGCCTCCTGGCGACGGTCGAGCAGATGGGGCTCGATCCCGCCGCGGCGCGGACGATGGCCGATCCGTTTGCACTTACGCCGGGCTTCCGGGGGCCCGCGCAGCCCGAGGGCGAATCGGTCGCCTACGACGATGTGGCCAAGGCCTGGACCGGACCCTTCATCATGGCCCCGATCAACACGAAGAACGTGCATCGCACCAACGCGTTGCTCGGCCATCCCTGGGGGCGCGACTTCGTCTACGACGAGCGCATGCTGACCGGAGACGGCGCCCAAGGCGAGCGGCGCGCCAGGGCGCTGGCGCGCACGACCCGCATCCAGAACCGGCTGCTCGCTTTTGCGCCCACGCGCGCGCTGCTGCGTCGCTTCGCACTGCCCAAGCCCGGCGAGGGCCCGGATGCGGAGGAACGCGCATCCGGCGGCTACGACCTGCTCTTCATCGGGCAAAGCGCCGATGGACGAACGCTGCGCGCGTCCGTCCGGGGCGACCGCGATCCGGGCTACGGTTCCACTTCGAAGATGATCTCGGAAAGCGCGCTGTGCCTCGTCAGGGACGTCGGCCGTACCGAGACCGGCGGCGGCGTGTGGACGCCCGGCGCGGCGATGGGGCTGAAGCTGGTAGCGCGCCTGCAGGCGCACGCGGGACTCACGTTCGCCATCGAAGGATAGTCGAAGATCGACTCCGCAATCGCTCACTGCTTCGCAGCCAGCACTCCGTCGCCCTGCAACTCCGCGACCAGCCCGGCGCGGCGCAAGCGCTTCATCACTTCACCGGCTACATCGCGGTTGCTGGTCAGTTTGTTCGGCGCTCCGGTGTAGTGAAACAGCTTGCCCTTGCGCTTGAGCACCCTGGCCAGTTCGCCGTAAAAGTCCTGTGAGTAGAGTTCTCCGGCGATGCCGAAGCGCGGCGGATCGTGCAATATCGCGTCGACCGAAGCGCTGGGCAGCGCGCCGATGCGCTCGGTAATGTCGCCGTGGGTCAGCGTCAATCCGCCGCCGCTTGCGGGCGACCAGGGATTGAGGCTGCGCAGCCATATCACGTCGCCGCTTTTCTCGTATGAGATCACCTGCCTCGCGCGACCCAGCAGACACCAGGCGGCGAAATAGCCGAGGCCGCCGCAGGTGTCCAGAATGACCTTCGCGCGCGGCTGAATCAAGCCGACCTTGCGTTCGGCATCCGCGTAGGGCGAGACCTGCGCCGTGGGGTGCATCTTGATGCCGTCTATTTCGAACGTCGGCGGTCCCCACTGCGTCGGCACCAGCTTGACGAGCGCCGTCGTGAAGCGCGCCACCGGCTGAAAGGTCTCGCCGTCCCAGTGGTAAACGGCCCTGTCCTTGCAGGATTCCAAATAGGGGTACCGTCGGCCCTGCCAGGTCCATCCCGAAGGGCTTAGCTCGACGGTCGTCCTCGAACGATCGAGGTCCAACGAGCACTCGACGGCGCGCTTACCGGCGCGCGCGGCCGCGTGCAGCGCATCCCGTACCTTACGTGTCAATAGGGGCCCAATCATCCTTTAATTTGCGTGCTGCGGGCGTGCGACTAACCCGGATTGTATATGCGCGGCGACGCGCAGCTGACAATGCATGTCTTCATGGAAGCCATGCATGCATCGACTCAAGCGCGAAGCTTCCGTTGATGACGATGCCGTGCTTTGACGCTCCGCGTGGGCTCGGCAGAGGCGGTGGCCGTCTCCGTCGGTGGCAAGTACTAGAACGCGAGCAGCGCGCTTGCAGCGTGCTTGCCCGGTCCCGTCCGGGGGCGTACGGTTGTCGCTGGTGGAGGGTCAGTGTCCGGCGAGCGGCTCAATAGGTGGAGGTTTCGCAGGCTCGCGTTGCTAGCCTGTATCGCGCTGTTCTGCGTCTTCGCGGTCTACGTGGCCCAGGCGGCTTTCGCTCCCGTGGTGTCTGCAGGGCGGTGGGAGCTGCTTTTCATTGCCATCGCCGGACTTGGGTTCGTGCTCGCCGTTTGCCGACGGATATTCGATTTCGTCAGGAAGCCCAGAGCTGGTGCGGCTGGCCAAGCAGGTGCCCGGCAACGCGACACGGGATGAGCCTGGTTGATATTGGCGTCCTCGGCTACGGCCCGATTCGCTACGGCAAACCCGCAGCACGCAATGCGTCGGCAAAGCGCTGGCGCTGCGCCGCATCGCGGAACGGCTGGGTCGCCGCGATGCGCTCGACGCTGAAATCGGCGCGCTCGCGCAGCACCTGGTTCGCATCTGCCTTCGCTTCTGCGGCGCGTCCAAGCGCCATCAGGGACGCGATGCGGAGCGTGCGTGCAAAGCTCAGGCGCGGACTGGCCGCCAGCACCTGGTCGAGGGTCGTCAGCGCCTCGTGCTCGTGCCCCGCGAAGTGCTGCGCGGCTGCCATCAGGTAGAGGTACCAACCGGGATAGACGGGATTCAACTCGATCGCATTGCGGGCATTGCTTATGGCGTGCTCGTAACTGCCCGAGTACAGCTGCACGTAGGCGAGGCCCGCCCTTGGACTCGCGCACATCGGGCGTACATCGAGCGATATCTTCGCCTCGGCCATGGCCTCCTCGAATCCTCCCTCGAACAGTGCTGCCACCGCCCTGGCCCAGTGTCCGCCGGCGCTTGCCTCGTCGAGCTCCACCGCCTTCGTCCCCAGCCGCCGCGCCTCGGACAGTGAAAGGGCGATGTCGTTGCTCCAGCCTTGCGTCACGTCGACCGCATGCGTAACGCCGGCGTACGCATAGCCCATCGGCGATTCGGGTTCCAAGCGTGCCACCTCCAGGAACATCTCGCGCGCGGCACGATTCCCCTCGGGCGTCGAGCGCGCATACGCGTCGTAACCGCGCATGAACGCTTCGCGCCCCGCGACCGTTTTCACCGCGCGGCGCCAGATCCGCGCTTCCTCGCCGTGTGCCAGTCTGATGTCGAGCGCCTCGACGATGTCGCGCGCGATGTCGTCGCCGACGAGGAACACGTCATCGAGCTCGCGGTCGTAACGATGTGCCCACATGTGTGTGCCGCTTTCCGCCTCGACCAGTTGCGCCGTGACGCGCACGCGGTTACCGCCTTTGCGCACGCTGCCCTCGAGCACGTAGTGCACACCTAGCTCGCGGCCGACGCGGCGCAGGTCGTTCGCCTTACCCTTGTAGGCGAATGCGGATTGACGGCCGATGACCGCCAAGCCCTCGATCTTCGAGAGATCCGTGATGATGTCTTCGCTTATTCCGTCACAGAAATGCACCTGTTCCGGATCACCTGTCATATTGTCGAAGGCAAGCACCGCGATGGATTGCTTTCGGCGCCGGTATTCACCTGGCGTCGGCGTCGCCGGCGGGCGCGCTGCCTCGCCAGCACAACTGAACACGTGCACAGGCTGGTCGAGATTCTTCACCGACTGCTCGCCCAGGTCGGCGAACGATGCCGCGATCTTTCCCCGTACTGCATTTCGGATCGACTCGGACACGGTGATGTTCCCCGGATCGGCCAGAGCTTGGAGCCGCGCAGCGATATTGACGCCGTCTCCGTATATCGAGCCGTCATCCTTCTCGATGATCTCGCCAAGATGCACGCCGAGCCGGAAACGCATGCGCCGGTCATCGGGCACTGCACCAGCTCGCTCGTCGAGCTCTTTCTGGATCGCCAGCGCGGCGGCCACCGCGCCGGACGCCAGCTCGAAGACCGCAAGTACCGAATCCCCAGCCATGTCGATGACGCGGCCGTGATTGGCGCGAATATGCTCGCGGAACACGTTCCGGGCGGCGTCAAGCGCCGCAATGGTGCTGCGCTCGTCGTCAGCCATAAGGCGCGCGTAGCCAGCCACATCCGCGGCCAGGATGGCGGCCAACCGCTGGCGGATCTGAGTCGCGCTCAAGGTCCCTCCCGATGGAGGCCTAACGCGATCATCTTAACCCCGAACGGCTAGAACGAGCGCGGCAGGCCGAGCACATGCTCGGCGACGTACGACAGGATGAGGTTGGTGGAGATCGGCGCGACCAGGTAGAGCCGGTTCTCGCGGAACTTGCGCTCGACGTCGTACTCGGCGGCGAAGCCGAAGCCGCCGTGGGTCTGCAGGCAGACGTTGGCCGCCTCCCAGGAAGCCTTGGCGCCGAGGTGCTTGGCCATGTTGGCCTCCGCGCCGCAGTGCTTCTTCTGGTCGAACAGCGCCGCCGCCTTGTAGCGCATCAGGTTCGCCGCCTCGATGCCCATGAAGGCTTCGGCGATCGGGAACTGGATCCCCTGGTTCTGGCCGATCGGCCGGCCGAACACCACGCGCTCCTTGGCGTACTTCGTCGCGCGCTCGGTGAACCAGTAGCCGTCGCCGATGCACTCGGCGGCGATGAGGATGCGCTCGGCGTTCAGTCCGTCGAGGATGTACTTGAAGCCCCGGCCTTCCTCGCCGATCAGGTTCTCGGCCGGGATCTCGAGGTTGTCGAAGAACACCTCGTTCGTCTCGTGGTTCACCATGTTGCGGATCGGGCGCATGCTG
>DASPRB010000121.1:0-12397 GCA_035624675.1 Burkholderiales bacterium | reverse complement strand
CCGAGTTCGGCAGCGCGCGCCGCGCCCAGTTCGTGCGCGAGGCGGCGCTCGCCGGCCGGCTGATCCACCCGCACGTGGTGACGCTGATCGACGCGGTGGTCGAGCAGGACCGCGCCTACATCGCGATGGAACTGATCACCGGGGGCGATCTCTCGCAGCACATCACGCCGGACACGCTGCTGCCGGTCTCGGACGTCATCGAGATCGGCTACAACTGCTGCAGCGCGCTCGACTACACCACGCGCGCCGGAATCATCCACTGCGACATCAAGCCGGCGAACATCCTGATCGCCGACGGCAACGACGTGCGCATCACCGACTTCGGCGCCGCGGTGCTGCACACCACCAAGGTGGTGCAGGAGGCCGACTTCGGCTCGCCGCATTACGCGGGTCCCGAGCGCATCCTGCGCGAGCAGTTGTCCTTCCACAGCGACATGTATTCGCTCGGGGCGGTGCTGTACCACCTGCTGACCGGCCGGCGCCCGTTCCTCGCCGAGCGCGTCGAGGAGCTGGTCGAAAAGATCCTGTACGAGGAGCCTGAGCCGCCGAGCCGCGTGCGCCCCGAGCTGCCGGCGATCGTCGACCGGGTCGTGCTGCGCGCGCTCAGGAAGAGACCCGAGGAGCGCTACGGGAGCTGGGCGGAATTCGCGTTCGAGCTGGCGGAAGTATCGCGCCAGGTGCTGTCGCCCGAAGTGGTTCCGGAGGCCGACAAGCTCAAGGCGCTCAAGCGCGTCGATGCGCTCGAGGCGCTCACCGACGCCGAGCTGTGGGAACTCGCCAAGGCGGGGCGCTGGTCGCGCGCCAAGGCCGACGCGGTGCTGGTGCGCGAGGACGACCCCGGCTCGCACTTCTTCCTGCTCGCGTCGGGCTCGGCGAAGGTCGTGCGGCACGACCGGCTGCTCAATCTGATCAGGGCGGGGGAGTTCTTTGGCGAGATGGCGTATTTCCTGGAAGGCCGCCAGCACCGCCACGCGAGCGTGGTGGCGATCAAGGATGCGGTGATCGCCGAGTTCACGCCCGACGCGCTCGAGCGCATGAGCGTGGAGGTCCGGCTGCTGCTCACGCGCGCGCTCGCGCGCAACCTGGTCGAGCGGCTCACGCTCGCCAACGAGCGCATCGCCGATTAGCGGTGCTTCTGGTAGGTGCCGACGAGGCGCGCCTCCGCGATCACGTGGCCGCGCATCGCCGCTTCGAGCCCCGCCTTGTCCCGGCGCTTCAGGTCGGTGAGCACGGTGTCGAGCGCGTAGAGCTTGTGCACGTAGCGATGCCGGCCGATCGGCGGGCACGGTCCGCCGTAGCCGCTGCGGCCCCAATCGTTCACGCCGTCGCGCGCGCCCGCGGGCGCCTGCGCGCCTTCGGCCAGCCCGCCCGCCGCCGGCGCGATGTCGTACAGCACCCAGTGCACCCAGGTCATCTTCGGCGCCTTGGGATCGGGCGCGTCCGGGTCGTCGACGATGAGCGCCAGGCTCTTCGCGCCCGCGGGCACGCCCGACCAGGCGAGCGGCGGCGAGACGTCGGCGCCGTCGCAGGTGTACTTCGCGGGAATCGCGCCGCCTTCGGCGAACGCGCTGGATGTGAGCTTGAAGGCCATCGCCTACAATGGTGCTCCCATCCCCGCCCCGCCGCCAGCGTGCCCGACCCGAAGCGGACCATCGCCGTAGCCGAGCTCGAGCGTCTGTGCAGCGCGGCGCTCGCCGCCGCCGGCGCGAGCACGGAAGCCGCCGCGGCCTGCGCGCGCATCCTGGTCGAAGCCGAGACGATGGGCATCGCCACGCACGGCGCGGTGCGCGTGCCCGACTACGCGCGTCGGCTGCGCGCGCGCGGCATCGACGGGCGCGCCGAGCCGCGCCTCGAGCGGCGCGCGCCTTCGCTCGCGCTCGTCGACGGCGCGAACGCGCTCGGGCCGCTCGTGGGCTCGCGCGCGCTCGAGGCCGCCCTCGCCGCGGCGCGCGACACGGGTATCGCCTGGATCGGCTGCCGCGCGAGCAACCATTTCGGCGCGCTCGCGCCGTACGCGCGCGCCGCGTGCGACGCGGGCTTCGTGCTGGTGGCCGGCACGAACGCCTCGAGCACCATGCCGCCCTGGGGCGGCGCGGCGCTGCGCGTGGGCAACAATCCTCTGTGCATCGCGGCGCCGGCGCCCGACGGAACGCATTTCATTCTCGACATGGCGATGAGCGTCGCCGCGCGCGGCAAGATCCGCGCCGCGCTCAAGGAAGGCCGGCCGATTCCCGAAGGATGGGCCGCCGACAGCCGCGGCCGGCCGACCACCGACCCGGCGGCCGCGCTCGAGGGCTTCCTGCTTCCGTTCGGCGCGCACAAGGGCTCGGGCCTCGCGCTCGCGGTCGATCTGCTCGCGGGCGCGCTCTCCGGGGCGCGCTTTCTCACCGACGTCGTCACCTGGGTGGGCAACGACGAGCGGCCGCAGGGCGTCGGCCACTTCTTCCTCGCGCTCGATCCCGCGCGTCTCGCCGGGCGCGAGGCCTGGAACGCGGCCATGGCGCGTTTCCGCGCCCTGCTCCTGGATACGCCGCCGGCCGACCCGGCCGAGCCGGTGCGCCTGCCCGGTGCACTCGAGCTCGAGCGGCGCGCGCGCGCGCTCGCCGAAGGCGTTTCGCTACCTTTAACGCTGCTCGACGAGTTGCGCGCGCTCGTGTAAGAAGGAGCCTGAAGGGAATACCGTGTCCTCCGAACCCGCCCCGCGCGACGGCATCCTGCGCACCGACGTGGAGCGCACCTACCGCGCCTACGCGCCGGTGTACGACGCGATCTTCGGCCTGAGCCTCGCGCCGGGCCGCGCGGCGCTGATGCGCGCGGTCGCCGAGCTCGCCCCCGCGCGCGTCCTGGAAGTGGGGGTCGGTACCGGGCTCACGCTCGGGCGCTATCCCGCCGCCTCCTTCGTCACCGGCATCGACGTCTCGGAGGCGATGCTGCGCGTCGCGGCAGCGCGCGTGAACGGCGCGCACTCGGGACGCATCGCGCTGCGGCGCATGGACGCGGAAGCGATGGAGTTCGCCGACGACTCGTTCGACTGCGTGACGCTGCCCTACGTGCTCTCGGTCACTCCCGACCCGGACCGGCTGGTCGCCGAGGTGCGGCGCGTGTGCCGGCGCGGCGGCGACATCCTGATCGTCAACCATTTCAGCGGGGCGCGCCTCGCGCGCCCCATCGAGCGCGCGCTGAGGCCGCTCGCCGCGAGAATCGGCTTCCGGCCCGAGTTCAGCTTCGAGCGCTACATCGCCGCGCAGGACTGGACCGTGCTCTCATCGCAGAGCACCAACCTCTTCGGCCTGTCGAAGCTGGTGCACGTCCGCAACGACTGAAAAGAGGGACAGACCCTATTTTCTCTTGCGGCCGGGCGGCGCAGCACGCGGCGCGGCGATCACGTCGGCGACGCAGGCGGTGAGCTTCTTCGCGTAGTCGAGATGCAGGAACTCGTTCGGGCCGTGCGCGTTGGAGCGCGGCCCGAGCACCCCGGTGATCACGAACTGGGCCTCGGGGAATTTTTGGCCGAGCATCGCCATGAACGGGATGGTGCCGCCCTCGCCCATCCACATCATCGGCTTGCCGTAATGCGCCTGCGAGGCCTGCCCGAGCGCTTCCTCCAGCCACGTCGCGGTCTCCGGCGCGTGCCAGCCGCTCGCGGCCTGGCCGTACTTGAATTCGACGCGCGCGCCGTAGGGCGGATCGGACTCGAGCAGCGCCTTGAGCGCTTCGGCGGCGTGCGCCGCGTCCACCGTCGGCGGCAGGCGCATCGAGAGGACGAGCGAAGTCCTCGGCCGCAGCACGTTGCCGGCCGCGGCCGGCAGCGGCAGGCCCTCCGCGCCGATCACCGCGAGGTAGGGACGCCAGGTGCGCGCGAGCACCAGCTCGTCGAGGTCTCCCTCCATCGGCCGCATGCCCTCGACGAACGGGAACTTGCGCCAGATCTCGCGCCCGAGCACCTTGGCCGCGCGCTGCGCCTCGTTCGCGCGCGAGAGCGGGATCGGCGCGTGGAACGCCGGGTGGCGCACGATGCCCGTGGCCGGATCGTCGATGCGGTCGAGCAGCATGCGCGCGATGCGGAAGCTCGAGGCGACCACGCCGCTCGCGTCGCCCGAGTGAACGCCCTCGGTGAGCACGTCCACGGTGAGCAATCCATTCACGATGCCGCGCAGCGAAGTGGTGGCCCACAACTGCTCGTAGTTGCCGCAGCCCGAGTCGAGGCCGATCACGAGCGCGGGCGTGCCGATCCGCGGCGCGAGCGCCTCGAGGTACGCGGGCAGGTCGTAGCTGCCGCTCTCCTCGCAGCACTCGATCAGCATCGCGACGCGCGGCCGCGGCCGGTCCGCGGCCTCGAGGCTGCGCAGCGCAGCGAGCGCGCAGAACACCGCGTAGCCGTCGTCCGCGCCGCCGCGCCCGTAGAGCTTGCCGTCCTCGAGCTGCGGCGTCCAAGGCCCCAGCCCGGCGCGCCAGCCGCTCATCTCGGGCTGCTTGTCGAGGTGGCCGTAGACGAGCACGGTGCCCGCCTGCGCGCCCGGCGCATCGATGTAGAGCACGGGCGTTCTGCCCGGCAGGCGCACCACCTCGAGCGTCATGTTCTTCACCGCGTGGCGCCGGCACCAGGCGGCGGCGAGCTCGACCGCGCGCTCGATGTGGCCGTTCTTCGCCCAGTCCGGGTCGAAATGCGGCGACTTGGCCGGGATGCGGATGTACTCGACGAGCGCGGGGACGATCGCCTCGTCCCAGAAGCGGGCGATGGTGGTCATGGCGGCGCTATTGTAAGGACTCAGGACGCGTAAAATAGGGACAGACCCTATTTTTCGCTATGCAGAAAATAGGGTCTGTCCCTATTTTCCATGGACCGCCGCGCTGCGCTCGAAGTGAATGGCCGCAGCTACCGCTGGATGCGGGAGCCGCTGGTCGTCGTATGCGTGGACGGCTGCGAGAACGCCTACATCGACGAGGCGGTGCGCGCGGGCGCCGCGCCCTGGTTCGCGCGCACGCGCGACAAGGGCTCTGCGTTCATCGCCGACTGCGTGGTGCCGAGCTTCACCAACCCGAACAACCTGTCGATCGTCAGCGGCGCGCCGCCCTCGGTGCACGGCATCTGCGGAAACTACTTCTACGACCCGGACTCCGGCCAGGAAGTGATGATGAACGATCCGCGCTACCTGCGCGCGGGCACCATCCTCGCCGCCTTCGCCGACGCCGGCGCCTCGGTCGTGGTGGTGACCGCGAAGGACAAGCTGCGCACGCTGCTCGGCCACAAGCTGAAGGGCCTTTGCATCTCGGCGGAGAAGGCCGGTCCGGACATGCTCGAGCTCACCGGCATGGCGCTGCCCTCGGTGTACAGCGCCGAGCTCTCGGAGTTCGTGTTCGCCGCGGGCGTCAAGCTGATCGAGAGGCGCCGCCCGGACCTGATGTACCTCTCGACCACCGACTACGTGCAGCACAAGGCGGCGCCGGGCTCCGCGGCGGCGAACGCCTTCTACGCGATGATGGATCGGTATCTCGCGCAGCTCGAGGCCGCGGGCGCGGCGATCGCGCTGACGGCCGACCACGGCATGAACGACAAGCACGGCGCCGACGGCGCGCCGAACGTGATCTACCTGCAGGACATGCTCGACGCCTGGCTCGGCACGGGCGCCGCGCGCGTCATCCTCCCGATCACCGATCCCTACGTCGTGCACCACGGCGCGCTCGGCTCGTTCGCCACCGCCTACCTGCCGAAGGGCGCCGACGCGCGAGCGATCGCCGCGCGCATCGCCGCGCTGCCGGGGATCGACGAGTCGCTGCTGCGCGCCGAGGCCTGCGCGCGCTTCGAGTTGCCCGAGGACCGCATGGGCGACCTGGTGCTCGTCTCGCGGCGCGACACCGTCATCGGCACGAGCAGAGCACGCCACGACCTCTCGGGGCTGGATGCGCCGCTCAGGTCGCACGGCGGAATCTCCGAGCAGCGCGTGCCGCTCGTCTTCAACCGCCGCGTCGAGGTCGAGGCGGGGCGCAGGCTGCGCAACTTCGACGCCTTCGACCTCGCGCTGAACTGCGTGACCTAGGCGATGAACAGGCGATCCGCTCTCGCCGGGACTGCCGCGCTGCTCGTTTGCCTGCCGGCGCTCGCGCGCGCCGGCAGCGCGCAGAGCGCGCCGATCGCCCTCGAGGGGATCGATCCGGTGTCGTACTTCGATCCGGGCAAGCCCGAGAAAGGCTCCGCGCACATCCGCTACGACTACGGCGGCCAGAGGTACCTGTTCGTCAGCGAGAAGCACCGCGCCGCGTTCGCCGCCGACCCGCAGCGCTACCTGCCGCAGTTCGGCGAGCTGTGCACCGCAGGCCTCTCGGGCGGCGTCGAGGCCGAGGCCGACCCGCGCGAGTTCACGGTCGTCGACGGAAAGCTCTACCTCTTCTCGAGTCCCAGGGCGCGCGGCCTGCTCGACAAGGACCCTGCGCTGCTCGACAAGGCGCGCAAGAACTGGCTCGATGAGCCGCGGCGCTAGCGCCGGCTAGAACTCGTATTCGAGCCTCAGCACCGCGCGCCGGTCGGTGGCGGCCTGCGAGGTGCCGAACAGCAGCGCCGCGCTGTACTCGAGCGCGCCGCGGCCGAGCCGCTGCTCGCCGTAGAACGCCGGACCCATCCAGTGCTCCTGCCGGCCCCAGGCGCCGAAGCGGCCGATCTCGCCCGGCTCGCCGAACACCTCGAGCGCCGGATCGAAATGGGGATTCAGGCGATAGCGCAGCCTGCCGGCATAGGCGAAGGTGGTGCCCGGCTCGCGCTCTACGCCGCCGAACTGGCGCTCGAAGAACAGGTTCGCGGTGGCGACCAGGTGCCGGCCGATCTCTCCCTCGATGATCGGCGCGAGCGAGAACTCGTTCGGGTCGCCCGAGCGCGTCGCGAACTCGAACTCCGAAAGCAGGCCGAGGTCGACCGGGTACTTGCCCTGCGGCGTGAGCTGGAAGAGGTTCTCCCACTCGATCGACTCGTTCTTGAGCGGATCGGGGCCGTCCTTCGCGTACACCGTGTACACCTCGGTGAACCAGTAATCGGTCAGGCCGTAGCCGACGGAGAAGCGCTGCTGCTGGCTCTTGTCCAGCTCGCTGCGGTGATCGGAATCGACGTAGCCGCGGTATTCGAGCTCGGCGACGCCGCGCTGCACCGTCGGCGAATACACCTTGAATGGCGCCGCGCGCGCCGCGAGCGGGAGCGCGGCGAGCAGCGCCGCGCATAGCGTAGTGCGGATTCGGTTCATGGCCGCCCCTACTTCGCGATCAGACGGCCCTTCGCCGTCTCCGCGTGGTATTCGCCGATGAACCTGTAGCTCCCCGGATCGAGCGGGCCGACCCACACCTCGCCCTTGCTGCTCCCGGTGATCACCTTCTCGCGCCGCAGGTCGTAGCTGTCGAATTCTTCAGGTGTCGGATCCCGGTTCTCGATCACCAGCTTCAGCCGCTTGCCGGCGGGCACGGTTACCTCGTCCGGAACGAAGCGATGGTCCTGGAGCACGAGCCTGTACTCGGGCGTGTCGGCGCGCGCGCCGAGTGGAACCGCGAATGCGGTGATAACGGCCGACAGCAACAGCTGTTTCTTCATGAGGTCTCCCTGCAGGCGAATGGCAAGAATAATAATGATAATAGTTCTCATTCGCAAGCACTGGAATGCGAGTGGGCGCTCACATTGACCTAAGTCTGCTCGCCCTCAGGGGTACTGCGCGGAACGTTATCCCCTGCCTTGGCTGGTAAGGCTCGGTTAATCCGTCCGGACGACCGGATTCGGCGCCGAAGCCGATTGTGTCGCACAACCACCTGTTTTTCTTTGCTCATTTCCTGCCTATTTTGTAATCGAGGCGGCAGGCAAAGCGCTTCCCCACAGGGGGGGCCCTTCCTTACTCAGAGGCTATCCACAGATTTGTCCACAGTTGCTGTGAATAACCATTTTTCTGTCCTCAGGGCCGGCGCGCATACGCCTCGTCGAACAGCCGCTCGAGGCTGCGGTGCGTGCCGCGCATACGGTCGACGACCTGCTTGGCCCAGTCGAAATACTCGCGCCGGCGCTCGAGCGGCCAGCCGTGCGGGGGACTCGCCGCCACGTCGCGCACGTTGCAGATCTTGTCGGCGAGCTTGACGAGCTTCGCGCGCCGCGAGATCTGCGCCGCGTGCTCGATCTGCAGGCGCTTGCGCTCCTCCTTGGGCAGCGTCTTGTCGTCGGTCACCTCGAGCACCACCGAGGCGACCGCCTTGCCGAACCGCTCGCGCAGCTCCTCGTAGGTCGTCTCGGTATCCTCGAGCGTGTCGTGCAGCACCGCCGCGGCGAGCAGCTTCGGGTCGGCGAGCCCCGCCTCCACGCTCAGCACGCGCGCGAGCGCGATCGGGTGGTTGATGTAGGGCGAGGCCTCGGCGTCCTTGCGCCGCTGGCGGCGGTGCTTGTCGGCGGCGAAGGCGAGCGCGTCAACCAGCGCTTGCGTGGAATCGGCGTTCATAAATAGGGTCATAAATAGGGTCAGACCCTATTTTCCCACCCGGATCGGCCGCCAAGCCGGCAGCGGTTAAAGACTGTGCGGTGCGGCAATTTTCCGCAGCGCAACGCAGCGCAGACCTTTAATCTGCGCGCCGCGACGAGGACAACATGGATACCAAGCTGATCCTGCAAGCGGCCATCACCTTCCTGGTGCTCTCCATCGGCAGCGGCGCGCTGCCAGTCGGCATGAGCCTCGCCGAAGCCTTCCAGACGAGCACCCAGCCCCCGGCACAGCACGCCGCCGAGCGCACCGTCCCCGAAGACTTCATCTTCGCTACCGGCTACACCTGGCTCGGCCGCGACTAGGCGAGCGCCCGGCCGACGACCAGGCGCTGAATCTCGCTCGTGCCCTCGTAGATCGCCAGCACGCGCGCATCGCGCCAGTACTTCTCCACGGGAAAGTCGGCGACGTAGCCGTAGCCGCCGTGGATCTGGATCGCCTCCGACGTCACCCGCTCGGCCATCTCGGAGGCGAACAGCTTCGCCATCGACGCCTCCTTGAGGCAGGGCTTGCCCTCGTCCTTGAGCGCAGCCGCGTGCAGCGTGAGCTGGCGCGCCGCCTCGATCTCGGTCGCCATGTCGGCGAGCTTCGCCTCGACCGCCTGGTGGCCGATGAGCTTCGCGCCGAAGCTCTCGCGCTCACGCGCGTAGCCTAGCGCCGCCTCGAGGGCCGCGCGCGCCACGCCCACGGCCTGCGCCGCGACGCCGATACGCCCGTTCTCCAGGTAGGCGAGCGCGATGCGGTAGCCGGCGCCGGGCGCGCCGAGCAGGTTCTCCTCCGGCACTTCCAGCGCCTCGAGCGCGATCTGGCAGGTGTCGGCGCTGCGGTGGCCGAGCTTGTCTTCTTCCTTCGCCACGCGGTAGCCGGGCGAGCGCGTCGGCGCGACGAACATCGACATGCCGCGCTTGCCGGCCGCGGCATCGGTCACCGCAACGATGAACGCGAGATCGGCGCTGCGGCCCGCGGTGATGAACTGCTTGGTGCCGTCGATCACCCAGCGGTCGCCCTTCTTCGCGGCGCGCGTTCTGAGCGCTGCGGCGTCCGAGCCCGCGTGCGGCTCGGTGAGCAGGAACGCGCTCGACTGCGCGCCCGAGGCGAGCGGCTTGAGGAACCGCTCCTTCTGCTTCGCCGTGCCGTGCTCTTCCAGCGCCGCGCAGTTCGGCGAGTTGTTCACGCACATCATGTTGCACAGTCCGCAGTCGGCGGCGGCGATCTCCTCCACCGCGAGCGCGTAGGAAACGAAATCCGCCCCCGCTCCGCCCCACTCGGGCGAAACGCACATCCCCATGAAGCCGAGGGGCCCCATCGCCCGCAGCACCTCGAGCGGCACCGTGCGGCTGCGGTCCCAGCCGGCCGCGCGCGGCGCGATCTCCTTCTGCGCGAAGGCGCGCGCCGCATCGCGGATCTGGAGCTGAAGCTCGGTAGGGATCATTGACGGAAAAATAGGGACAGACCCTATTTTCGTCCCTCAAAAATAGGGTCTGTCCCTATTTTCTATCGCACGCGCACCTGCTTGGTCCAGCCGAAGCCGCGGCGGTAGTCGAGCATCGAGACGACTTTCGGCTGCACGCGCACGAAGGCTGTCGCCGCAAGATCGTCCGCGCTCAGCCCCTTCATTTCCTTGAACTTGCGCGCGAGCAGCGCGTAGGCGCGCTCGGTGTCGGCCGGGCGCTCGAGGATCTTCGCGCTCCCGCCCATTGAGAGGCCCGTGATCTTTCGCCAATCGGCCCAGTCCTTGCTGATCGAGAGCGACACCTTGGGCGAGCGGCGCAGGTTGCGCACCTTCTGGCTCGTGCGCTCACACGCAAAGTAGAGCTCGAGGCCGTCGTTCGCGTACGCGACCATCGTCGCCTGCGGGTAGCCGTCTGGGCGCACGGTCGCGAAGCTCATGTTGCGGTGGGTCTCGAGCTGCTCGAGGATGAAGCGCTTCGCCGACGGAGTCATGGTTCCTCCTCGCCTCACAGGCTTGCGGTTTCTCAGGCGTGCACCATGACACGGTCGGTGTCGCCAGCTTTGACCTGCGTCAAGCGGCGCGCCGAGCGCGCGCCTAGCCTTGCAACCGAATAACCTCAACCACCGAGGTCG
Source organism: Burkholderiales bacterium (assembly GCA_035624675.1). Lineage (GTDB taxonomy): Bacteria > Pseudomonadota > Gammaproteobacteria > Burkholderiales > SG8-39 > DAHVFK01. The sequence continues at coordinate 1,817 of DASPRB010000121.1, read as the reverse complement.
CCATGAAAGAGAGCTCCCGGATCCTGCTCGCCTGCGCCGCGCTGGTGCTCGGCGGCTGCGCATCCCAATCCGCCGTGCAGGCGCCGATGGAGAGCGTGCCCGCGCCGATACTGAAGAGCGGCGAGAGCTGGATCTACGCGGAGACCAATCCCTATAACCGCACCCGGCTGCGCACGGTCCGCTTCACGCTCGAAGCGCGGCCGCAGGGCTTCGAGCTCGTCGGCCGCAGCGACCGCCCGGCCGACCCCGTCATGACCGAGACGATCGCGCGTCCCTGGGAAGTCGCGGCCGACAGCGACGGCGCCGTGCGGCGCACGTTCGATCCTCCGCTCGCAACGCTGCGCTTTCCGCTCGCGGCCGGCACGAGCTGGAAGCAGGCCGTGCGCGTGACCGACGAACGCGGCCGGGTCCTGCGCTGGAGCGCATTGACGCGCGCGATCCGCTGGGAGCGCGTCGCCACGCCGGCGGGAGAGTTCGTCGCGCTGCGCGTCGAGCGCGAGATCAACACCGGGGACGTCGAACCGGGCTGGAACAGCACCCAGCTGTCCGACGTGGTCTGGTACGTTCCGGAGGTCGGGCGCTGGGTGCGCTGGGAACACCGCACCGAGCGCGTCGAGCGCTCGCGCGAGCCACGCGTTCAAAGGGATTGGAGGCTCTGGGAGCTCGTCGGGCGCTAGTGCGCTAGGCGCCCTATTTTTTCGGCGCGGCCGGCTGGACTTCCTGCGCGGCGGCCTTCTTCTCGAAGTAGGCGCGCACCTGTTTCGCCTTGGCGGGGTCCATGTGCGGGCGGAACAGCGTCTGCACCGCGTACTGGATGCGCTCGTAGTCGCCGTCGCAGTTCTTCGCGCGCCACTCGGGCAGGTAGCCCCGGTCGACCACAAACTGGAAGTTCTTCGGCTGGCCGCCGTAGGCGAAGCACAGCAGCGTGTAGAAGCGCGCTCCTGTGAGCGGATGCTCTTCGGCGAGATCCTCCTTTTCGAAGGTCTTCGCCTGGTCCTTGGCCTTGCGCGCGTACATGTACGCGACGCCGCTAATCGCCGAGCGCGCGAACCTGGGCCCGAACTGCATCATGGTGTACGCGGCCACCGCGTCGGCCGAGTCCTCCTCCGGCCCGAGCAGCGGCATGTGGTACTGGTGGAACAGCATGTGCGCGCCCTCGTGCAGGAACACTTCGGCCGTCGGGCCGACGATCGCGTCCCGGCGCGTAACGCCTTCGGGGCTCACGTCCTTCGGCGCGTGATCGACCACGTCCTGCAGATACTCGTAGCACACCGTGATCGAGTAGTCCTCGTCGTCGTACCAGGCGTTGCGCCTGCCGTCGCAGCCCTTCAGGCGCAGCGTGATATCGCGCGGCAGCTTGAAGGCGCTAAGCACCATGCGAACGTCCTCGAGCACCTGCCGCTCCTTGAGCAGCTTGTAGAGGTCCTCGAACTTCGCCTCCTTCGGCGGCAGGTACTCGATCGGTATCTTGCCGGGTCTGTCCGGCGGCAGCTTGCCGGTGGCCGCGCATGCGCCCGAGGCGAAGATCAGCGCCCCGACCGCAATCAGAAAGGCGCGCGCCGCCCTGGCGAAGGCGACGCGCGCGCGTGTTCCCTGGCCGCGATTCAATCAGTTCTTCTTCGGATCTTTCGCGTAGTCGCTTTCTTTCTTCTTCTCCGACTCCTTGGCGTGCTCGCTTTCCTTCTTCTTCTTCGCTTCCTTGGCGTAGTCGCTTTCCTTCATCGACTCCTTGGCGTGCTCGCTCTCTTTCATCTTCTCGTCTGAAATGGCTACGGAACTGGTCGCCGCGAACAGCGCGGCGACGATGACGGACAACA
>DASPRB010000112.1:0-3396 GCA_035624675.1 Burkholderiales bacterium | reverse complement strand
AGCGCAGCCTCGTTCGCCGCGGGATCGTTCTTGATCGGAATCTGCGCCGCCATGCCGCCCATTGCGGGCGCCCCTCGCCGGTGGCAGGTCTTGACCAGCAGCAGCGCGTAGGCGCGCAGGAACGGCGCCAGCATCGTCAGTTGCGCGCGATCGGCCAGGCAGAAATCCTTGTTGGAGCGGAATTTCTTGATGCACGAGAAGATGTAGTCCCAGCGGCCGATGTTCAGTCCCGCGGAGTGGTCCTTCAGCTCCCACAAGATCTCGTCCATCTCGAAAGCGGCGAGCACCGTCTCGATCAGCACCGTCGCCTTGATCGAGCCGTGCGGCACGCCGAGCTCCTTCTGCGCCGTCACGAAGATGTCGTTCCACAGCCGCGCCTCGAGGTGCGACTCCATCTTGGGCAGGTAGAAGTACGGGCCCGAGCCGCGCGCGAGGAGCTCCCTCGCGTTGTGGAAAAAGAGCAGGGCGAAGTCGAAGATCCCGCCGGAGACCGGCTTGCCGTCCACCTGCACGTGCTTCTCGTCCAGGTGCCAGCCGCGCGGCCGCGGAATCAGAACGGCGGTGCGGTCGTTCAGCTTGTAGCGCTTGCCGCCCTCCTGCTCGAAGGCGATCGTGCGGCGCGCCGCGTCGCGGATGTTGATCTGCCCGTCGATCATGTTGAACCAGGTCGGGCAGTTCGCGTCCTCGAAGTCCGCCATGAAGGTCGATGCGCCGGAATTGAGCGCGTTGATGACCATCTTGCGGTCGGTAGGCCCGGTGATCTCGACGCGCCGGTCGAGCATGTCATTGGGCTGCGGCGCAATGCTCCATTCCGACTCGCGTAGGTGCCTCGTCTCGGCGAGGAAATCGGGCAGTGCGCCGCGGTCGAATTCCTTCTGCCTGGCGATGCGCCGGGCGAGTAGCTCCTGGCGGCGCGGCTCGAAGGCGCGATGCAACTTCGCGACAAACGCCAGCGCCTCCGGCGTCAGGATTTGTTGGAATTCCTGGGTCGTGACCCCGGATACGGAAATGCCTTGGGGAAGGCGCTGCGCGGTTTGGATGGCCATAAGTGCCTCATTCTATTCAGTCAAATGGCGCGCCGCAACATGAAAAAGCCAGAGTAACGGAGTAGGCTTTTCCAACGGTTGAGTTTCGGTTTCACATCGTGAATCGAGGAGACCCTGCATGCCCAATCCCTGCAACGTTCTAATCCTTGGTGCCTCCTACGGATCGCTCCTCGGGGCCAAGCTCGCGCTCGCCGGCCACAACGTGAAGCTCGTGTGCCTGCCTGCGGAAGCGGAGCTGATCAACAAGGAAGGGGCGCGCGTGCGCATTCCGGTCAATGGGCGCGCGGCGCCGGTCGAGCTCGACACACGCAAGCTGCCGGGCAAGCTGTCCGCCGACGGCCCGCGGGCGGTGCGGCCGGCGGATTACGATCTGGTCGGGCTGGCAATGCAGGAGCCGCAGTACGGTGCGCCCGGCGTGCGCGAGTTGCTCGCGGCGACCGCGAAGGCGAGGGTGCCGTGCATGTCGATCATGAACATGCCGCCGCTGCCCTATCTCGCGCGCATCCCCGGGGTCTCGGCGGAGTCTTGCCGCACCTGCTACACGGATCCCGCGGTATGGACCGCGTTCGACCCGGAACTCGTTACGCTATGCAGCCCGGATCCGCAGGCTTCCCGGCCGCCCGAAGAGAAGGTCAACGTGCTGCAGGTGCGGCTCCCGACCAACTTCAAGGCGGCACGCTTTCCGTCCGATGCGCATACGGCCATCCTGCGACGTCTCGAGGCGGACATCGAGGCCTCGCGCTTCGATACCGGCTCGGAAAAAATCGAGCTGCCGGTCAAGCTGAAGGTGCACGAGTCGGTGTTCGTCCCGCTCGCCAAGTGGGCGATGCTGATGGCGGGCAACTACCGCTGCATTACGCGCAACGGCATGCGTCCGATCAAGGACGCGGTGCATGCCGATATCGAGAAGTCGAGGTCGGTGTACAACTGGGTGGTCGCGCTGTGCAAGTCCCTCGGCGCCGACGAGAAGGATCTCGTGCCGTTCGAGAAGTACGCTGCCGCGGCTCAGGGCCTGACAGGGCCGTCCTCCGCGGCGCGCGCGCTCTACGGCGGCGCTGCCAATATCGAGCGGGTGGACCGGCTGGTGCAGACGATCGCGGCGCAGCGGGGCATGCGCCTGGAGGCGCTCGACGAGGTCGTCGCGCTGGTCGACGCGCAGCTGGAGATCAACCGCCGCGCGGCGCGCAAGTCGGCCTGAGCGCTACTTTTCGCCCTCGGCGTGACTTTCGATGCCGAGGTCCTGGATCTTGCGCGTGATGGTGTTGCGTCCGATGCCGAGCAGCACGGCAGCCTCGATGCGTCGCCCACCGGTGCGCGACAGCGCCTTCAGAATGAGCGAGCGCTCGAACTGGCGCCCGAGCGCATCGAGAATTCCCGTCTCGCCGCGCGCGAGGCGCCTTTCGACCTCGCCTTCGAGCGCCGCGATCCAGTCGGACGCGCCCGCCGCCTCGGCCCCCTGATCGCGAAATTCCGCCGGCAGATCGGCCAGCTCGACGACTTGGCCCGGGGCCATCACCGTCAGCCAGTGGCATAGGTTCTCGAGCTGGCGTACGTTGCCCGGGAACTCCAGGCGCCCGAGCTGCGCGATGACATCCTCCGCGAGGCGCTTGGGCTCGACGCCGAGCTGCTGGGAACTGCGCGCGAGGAAGTGGCGCGCAAGCGGCGCAATGTCCTCGCGCCGCTCCCTCAGGGCGGGCATGCGGATGCGAATGACGTTCAGGCGGTGGTACAGGTCCTCGCGGAAGGTCCCTTCGCGCACACGCGCCTCCAGATCCTGGTGCGTGGCGGCAATCACGCGCACGTTCGCCTTGATCTGCTGGTGCCCGCCGACGCGGTAGTAGCTGCCGTCCGACAGCACGCGCAGCAGCCGGGTCTGGAGCTCGGCCGGCATGTCGCCGATTTCGTCCAGGAACAAGGTACCGCCCTCGGCTTGCTCGAAGCGGCCGCGGCGCTGCTGCTGGGCCCCGGTGAACGCGCCGCGCTCGTGACCGAACAGCTCGGATTCGAGCAGATCCTTGGGCATCGCCGCGGTGTTGATCGCAACGAACGGTTTCGATGCCCGTGCACTATGCCGGTGCAGGGCGCGCGCAACGAGTTCCTTGCCCGTGCCGGACTCGCCCGTGATCAGCACCGTGGCGCTCGACTGCGAAAGCCTGCCGATCGCGCGGAACACTTCCTGCATCGCTTGCGCCTGTCCGAGGATCTCCGGCACCGCGACCGGGGCCTCGGCCTCCGCCGCCTCGTGCTGGCTCTCCTCGAGCGCACGCCGGATCAGGTCCACCGCCTGATCGACGTCGAACGGCTTGGGCAGGTACTCGTAGGCTCCGCCCTGGAACGCCGCCACGGCCGA
>DASPRB010000110.1:0-7039 GCA_035624675.1 Burkholderiales bacterium | reverse complement strand
TACTTCGCCAACAAGGCCGAGCTGTTCAAGGCGGTGGTGCGCGAGGGCATCGTGTCGCCGATCGCCGAAATGCGCAGCCTGGTGCAGCAGTTCGAGGGCGGCTCGTTCGAACTGCTGCGCCTCATGCTGCGCGGTTGGTGGGAGCGCATCGGCTCGAAGCCGCTCTCCGGAATCCCGAAGCTGATCATCGCGGAAGCGGGCAACTTCCCCGAGATCGCGCGCTTCTACCTGGCCGAGGTGGTCGAGCCCGGCCAGGCGGCGATCGAGGAGATCATCCGGCGCGGCATGGCGCGCGGCGAGTTCCGCGAACTCGAGGCGCGGCACACCGCGCTGCTCATCGCGGCGCCGATGCTGCTCACCGCGCTGTGGCGCAACTCGCTCGGCCACCTTGCCGGCGCGCGCCTGGACGAAGTGACGCTGCTCGAGGCGCACCTGGACGCGCTGCGCCACGCACTGCTGAAGGACCCCGATGCGGCAACGGTCAAATCGCACCTGCTCGAGGACTAGGCGATGAGAACGCTAACTCCCCGGAGGCTGCTGCTGTCAGTGGGTATCGTTGTGCTGGTCGGCGCCGCCGTCGCGGCGGGGCTCGCGACGGTGCGCAAGAACCAGGCCGCCGAGCCGTCCGCGCGCGAACCGGCGCTCGAATTCCTGTCCTCCGACATCCTGGTGCTCGCGCCGCAGACGCTCGAGCGCAGCCTGCCCCTCACCGGAACGCTGACGCCGCTGAACGAGACGACCGTGAAGGCCAAGGTCGCGGGCGAGCTGGTCGAGGTGACGGTGCGCGAAGGCGAAAACGTCCGGCGCGGCCAGGTCCTCGCGCGCATCGACACCACCGAGCTTGCGGCGCGCGCCGCCGCCAAGCGCGCCGACGTCGAAGCCGCACGCGCGCAGCTGGTGCTCGCGGAGAAGAACCGCGCCAACCAGAAGACGCTGCTCGAGAAGAACTTCATCTCGCAGAGCGCGTTCGACGCGACGCAGTCCGCCTACGAGGTCGCGCTGGCGCGCCTGCGGGCCGCCGAGGCCGATCTCGCGGTCGCGCAAAAGGCTCTGGGCGATGCGGTGCTGAGCGCGCCGATCGCCGGGATCGTCGCGCAGCGCCTGGCGCAGCCCGGCGAGCGCGTCCCGGTCGACGCACGGATCCTCGCCATCGTCGATCTGTCGCGCCTGCAGCTCGAGGCGGCCGTGCCGGCGAGCGAGATCGGCCGCGTGAAGGTCGGCCAGCCGGTGTCGTTTCGTGTCGACGGCTTCGGCGCGCGCGAGTTCGCCGGGCATATCGAGCGCATCAATCCTTCGACGATCGCCGGCTCACGCTCGATCAACGTGTATGCGGTGATCGAGAACCCGGACGGCATGCTGCGCGGCGGCCTGTTCGCGCAGGGCGGGCTGACGCTCGAGCGCGTCGAGGGCGCGCTGCTGATCCCCGCGACCGCGCTGCGCGAGGAGCTGGGCGAGCGCTTCGTCTACCGGCTCGCCGACGGCGTCGTGCGCAAGGCGCCGGTGAAGACCGGCCACGTCGACGGCGCAGGGCGCGTGCAGGTGCTCGCGGGCCTCGCCGCCGGCGACCGCGTGGTGAGGCGCGACCTGGGCGCGCTGCGCGAAGGCACGCCGGCGCGCGTGCTGGACGCGCCGCGACGGGACTAGCGCGGCATGTGGTTCACCCGCGTCAGCATCGCCAATCCGGTGTTCGCGACCATGATGATGGCCGCGCTGCTGGTGCTGGGGGCGTTTTCCTATTCGCGGCTGCCGGTCGAACAGTTTCCCGACGTCAGCTTTCCGGTAGTGGTGATCGAGACGCTCTACCCGGGGGCCTCGCCCGAGAACGTCGAGGAAGAGGTCACGCGCAAGATCGAGGAGTCGGTCAACACCATCAGCGGCATCAAGACGCTCTCGTCGCGCTCCTACGAGGGGCGCTCGGTGGTCATCGTCGAGTTCGAGCTGAACGTCGACCCCAAGCTCGCCGCGCAGGACGTGCGCGAGAAGATCGCTCTCATCCGCTCGGGCTTCCGCGACGAGATCAAGGAGCCCAAAGTCAGCCGCTTCAACCCGGACGACTTCCCCATCGTCTCGGTGGCCGTGACCTCCGCCAAGCGCAGCCTGCGCGACCTGACCACGTTCGCCGACCAGGTGGTGAAGAAGCGCCTCGAGAACGTCGCCGGCGTCGGGCAGGCGACGCTGGTCGGCGGCCTGATGCGCGAGATCCGCGTCGCGCTGCGCCTGGAGGACCTGGAGGCGCAGCGGGTCGGCGCGGACCAGGTGATCCAGGCGCTGCGCACCGAGAACCAGGAGTTGCCGGCGGGGACGCTCGTGAGCCCGAGCCAGGAGAAGGTGGTGCAGCTCAAGGCGCGCCTGGACACCCCCGCGGACTTCCGCAGCCTGATCGTCGCGCGCCGCGGCGGCAGGGCGGTGACGCTGGGACAACTCGCCGACGTCGATGACGGCCAGCAGGACGACGAGAGCGCCGCGCTGATCAACGGCCGGCGCGCGATCTCGATCGATATCGTCAAGGCGCAGGGGGAGAACACGATCGCGGTGGTCGACGGCGTACGCGCCGCGGTGCGCGACATGCAGCGCCTGCTGCCGCCCGACGTCAAGGTCGAGATCGTGCGCGACGCTTCGACCGGGATCCGCAACTCGGTGGCCGACGTGAAGAGCACGCTCATCGAGGGCGCGCTGCTCACCATCGCCATCGTGTTCCTGTTCCTCGCCTCCTGGCGCAGCACGGTGATCACCGGCCTGACGCTGCCGATCGCGCTGATCGGCACGTTCCTGTTCATCTACGCGTTCGGCTTCACCCTGAACGTGCTCACGCTGATGGCGCTTTCGCTCTCGGTGGGCCTGCTGATCGACGACGCGATCGTGGTGCGCGAGAACATCGTGCGCCACGTCGCCCTGGGTGCCGACCATCACCGCGCCGCGCTCGAGGGCACGCGCGAGATCGGGCTGGCGGTGCTCGCCACGACCTTCTCCATCGTCGCCGTATTCCTGCCGGTCGGCTTCATGGGCGGGATCATCGGGCGCTTCTTCCACCAGTTCGGCCTGACCGTGGTGGCCGCGGTGCTGATCTCGATGTTCGTGTCGTTCACCCTGGATCCGATGCTGTCGTCGATCTGGCACGATCCGCAGGCCGAAGGCCGCTACGGCCGCGGGCCGATGGGACGGCTGCTCGCGTGGTTCCACCGGCTGATGGACCGGCTGTCCGAAGGCTACCGCCGCCTGCTCGGCTGGAGCCTCGCGCACCGCAAGACGGTGCTGGCGATCGCCGCGACGAGCTTCCTCGCGGCCTTTCCGCTGATGAAGCTCGTCGGCACCGAGTTCGTGCCCGAGCCCGATCTCTCGGAGCTGCAGGTGCAGTTCGAGACCCCGGTCGGCTCCTCGCTCGAGCTGACGCAGGCCAAGGCGCAGCAGGCGGAAAGCGCGCTGCGCGAGTTTCCGGAGGTGCGCTACACCTACACCACGATCAACACCGGCGTGGTGCAGGGCAAGAACCGGGTGAACGTATTCGTGCAGCTGCTGCCGCGCCATGAGCGCAAGCGCTCGCAGGAGGCGCTCACGCGGCCGATGCGCGAGCGCCTCGCGCGCATCGCCGGCATCGAGCTCACCCAGATCGGCGCCTACAAGTCGGTGTCGAGCGGCAAGCCGCTGCAGGTCTCGATCCTCGGCCAGGACAAGGCCGTGATCGCCAGCCTCGGGCGCCAGGTGATGAAGGAAATGCGCGCCGTTCCCGGCGCGGTAGACGTCGAATCGAGCGACGAGGCGCCGAAGCCCGAGATCGCGGTCGAGGTCAAGCGCGAGCTCGCGAGCGACCTCGGGGTCGGCGTGGGCCAGCTCGCTTCGACCCTGCGCCCGCTGCTCGCCGGCCAGGCGGTGGGCAACTGGCGCGCGCCGGACGACCAGTACTACGACGTGCAGGTGCGCCTCGGTCGCGGCGAGCGCGCGCAGGTGGCGGACCTGGCGCGCGTGCCGCTCGCCTCCAGCCGCCCTGACGCCGACGGCAATCCCAAGATGGTCACGCTGCGCGAGATCGCCAGCGTGCGCGAGAGCGCCGGCGCCCAGCAGATCAACCGCAAGGAGCAGCTGCGCGAGGTGCTGGTGACCGGAAACGTGTTCGATCGTCCCGCCGGCGACGTGGCAAAGGATTTGAAGTCGAGGATCGACCGCATCCCCCTGCCGCCCGGCTACCGCTTCTCGATGGGTGGATCGTCGAAGGACATCCAGGAATCGATGTCCTACGCCAGCCAGGCGCTCGCGCTGGCGGTGATCTTCATCTACCTGATCCTCGCGTCGCAGTTCGCGAGCTTCGTGCAGCCGGTCGCGATCATGGTGTCGCTGCCGCTGTCACTGATCGGCGTGGTGCTCGCGCTGATCGTGGCGCGCTCGACGCTCAACATCTTCTCCATCATCGGCTTCATCATGCTGATGGGCCTGGTGACCAAGAACGCGATCCTGCTCGTCGATTTCGTCAACCAGGGCAGGCGCGAGGGCCTTGCGCGCGTCGAGGCCGTCGTGCGCGCGGGCGCGGTGCGCCTGCGGCCGATCCTCATGACCACGCTCGCCATGATCTTCGGCATGATCCCGCTCGCGCTCGGCCTGGGCGAAGGCGGCGAACAGCGCGCGCCCATGGGCCAGGCCGTGATCGGCGGCGTAATCACCTCCAGCCTGCTGACGCTGATCGTGGTGCCGGTGATCTACACCTACCTGGACGATCTCGCCGCCTGGCTGCGCCGGCGGCGCTCGCCCGGCCCCCGCGGGTCTGCTTTGGTAAACTAGCGGCCCCTCGCACGAAACCCGCCGTGGCCCCATGAATTTCGAACAGGCCCGCTTCAACATGGTCGAGCAGCAGATCCGGCCCTGGGAGGTGCTCGACCAGGACGTGCTCGACCTGCTGTACGTCGTGCCGCGCGAGGAGTTCGTGCCCGAAGCCTGCCGCACGCTCGCCTTCAGCGATATGCAGATCCCGATCGGCGAAGGCGAGACCATGTGGGCGCCGAAAATCGAGGCGCGCGCGCTGCAGGAGCTCACAGTGCGCAAGGCGGACCGCGTGCTCGAGGTGGGTACCGGCAGCGGCTACCTGACGGCGCTGCTCGCGCACCGCGCCGGGCAGGTGTTTTCGGTCGAGATCAAGCCCGCGCTGGCCGCTTTCGGCCGGCGCAATCTCGAGCGCCACGGGGTCGACAACGTCACGCTCGAGCAGGGCGACGCGGCGCGCGGCTGGGCTGCGCACGCCCCCTACGACGTGATCGTGCTGACCGGCTCGACGCCGGTGCTGCCCGAGGCCTTTCTCGGGCAGCTCGCTCCGGGCGGGCGCCTGTTCGCGGTGGTCGGCGAAGCGCCGATCATGAAGGCCAGGCTGATCACCTGCGTGGCGCCCGGCGCCTACCGCAGCGTCGATGCGTTTGAGACCGTACTCGCGCCCCTCGTCAACGCGCAGCAGCCGTCGCGCTTTCGCTTCTAGATGACCCAGATCTCGCCCTCGGAGCTGCGCGTCTGGCTGGCCGACTCCGCGCGCCACAAGCCGCTGCTGCTCGACGTGCGCGAGCCGTGGGAGTACCGCACCTGCCGCATCGGGGACTCGCTGCTGATCCCGATGCGCGAGATCCCCGCCCGCGTCGCCGAGCTGGATCCGCGGACCGACACGGTGGTCATATGCCATCATGGCGCGCGCAGCATGCATGCGGCGTTCTTCCTCGAGCGGCAGGGCTTCGAGAGCGTCTACAACCTGTCCGGCGGGGTCGACGCCTGGGCGCGCACCGTCGATCCGGCCATGCCAGTCTACTGAGAGAGGTCAGCACATGAAGCGTTCGCTCCTCGCCATCGCCCTCGCGGCCGTGCTGCCGGTCGGGGCCCATGCCGAAGACCTGCTGCAGGTGTACCGCGACGCGCGGGCCTACGACGCGCAGTACGGCGCGGCCCGCTTCGCGCTCGAGGCCGGACGCGAGAAGCTGCCACAGGGCAGGGCGCTCGTGCTGCCGACCCTGAACCTCACGGGCAGCGCGACCGACACCAACACCAAATTCGAGTCCGACGACCCGGCCGCCAACCCGAGCTTCAACCGCGACGCGCGCGCCTACAACGGCACGCTCAACTTCTCGCAGCCGATCTACCGCAAGCAGAACTTCATCCAGTACGACGAGGCCGGCTACCAGGTCAAGCAGGCCGAGGCGACCTTCTCGCAGGCCAGCCAGGATCTCATCCTGCGCGTGGCGCAGGCGTACTTCGACGTGCTCGGCGCGCAGGATACGCTCGAGCTGGTGCGCGCGCAGAAGGCGGCGATCTCCGAGCAGCTCGCGCAGGCGAAGCGCAATTTCGAGGTCGGCACCGCGACGATCACCGACACGCACGAGGCGCAGGCGCGCTACGACCTGTCCGTGTCGCAGGAGATCTCGGCGCAGAACGACCTCGACGTCAAGAAGCGCACGCTGCAGCAGATCGCGGGCAAGGAATACGGCGCGCTCACGCCGCTGCGCCCAGACGTCAAGCTGACGATGCCCACGCCGAACGACATGCAGGCCTGGGTCGACATGGCGGAGAAGCAGAGCTACGGCGTGCAGGTGCAGGATGCGCTCACCGAGATCGCCCGGCTCGAGGTCGACCGCAACCAGGCCGGCCACTACCCCACCCTCGACCTGGTCGCGAGCTACGGCTACACCGACCAGAGCGGCACGCTGTTCACGCCGATCGGCAGCAAGGTGACGAACGGGCAGGTCGGCGTGCAGCTCGGCCTGCCGATCTACCAGGGCGGCTCGATCAGCTCGCGCACGCGCGAGGCGGCGTTCAACTACGACAAGGCCAAGCAGGACCTGGCGAATGCGCGCCGCAGCGCGGCGCTCGCGGCGCAGCAGGCGTTCCTCGCCTCGGTAAACGGCGTCGCGCAGGTGAACGCACTCGATCAGGCGCTGGTGTCTTCGCAAAGCGCATACGACTCGAACAAGCTCGGCTACGAGGTGGGCGTGCGCATCAACATCGACGTGCTGAACGCGCAGCAGCAGCTGTATCAGACGCGCCGCGACCTGGCGCTCGCGCGCTACACCCTGATCAC
>DASPRB010000072.1:0-21301 GCA_035624675.1 Burkholderiales bacterium | reverse complement strand
AGGGACGACGAGGCGACCGGCTATACGCCGTTCGCCACCGGATGGCTGCAAGGCGAGCGGCCCTGGGGCCGGCCGGCCGACGTGCTGGTCGCGCCCGACGGCGCGCTACTCGTATCGGACGACCTGGCAGGCGCGATCTACCGGATCAGCTACCACGGCGGCTGAGGCGACGCGTGCGCGCCAGGAAGACCCCGAGCTGCACTTGCGCTTTCTAATGGTTCTTGATCCTTCGGAAACATCGGGTTACAGGATTTACACGCAGCGCGTTGTTCGCGGCGAGCTGCTTCGCTGAAATATGACCTAGCGTTCCGCCCCGGAGGGCGCGGCAGGACCAGCCCAGGCGCGAGACGCATCGAGACGCGAGGTGCTGCGATGAACGACATGATGGCGAGCGTGTATTCGATCGAGAACAGAGTGGAGATTCAGCTCTATCCACTCGACGTATTCCTGCGCACTCAGGCCGGGGCCGCTGCGCTGCGGGGCCAGGGACCGGCGCTTCCGGCGGAGGCGATAGACCTTCTCAGGTCGCTTGACGGCACGAGGGACGTCGGCGAGCTCGAGCGCAAGATGGCGCATCTCGCGCCGCAGCGCGTACGCAACATCCTGCGTGCGCTGCTCGGCGCGCGCCTGGCGCGCGCGGCGACGCTGGCCGAGCAGGGCGGTATCAACGTGGACTTCGAGGCTTTCTTTGGCCGCAGCGCCGGCGGCTAGAGCAGCAGGATCCCGACGTCCTGGATGAGCAGCCAGAGGCACAAGACGGCAACGGCGATCACCAGGCGCTGCCGGTGCGCCGCGTAGGCGCGCTTCGCCTCCTCGGTCCTGAACTCCGCCGCGAACGGCGACGGGGACAACAGATGCAGCAGGATGAGGAGCGCACCAATGGTCGTCGCGAGAAGCCCGACAGCTTCCAATAACCACGCGGTGGTCATATCTTTCCGTCCGCCGGACGCATCCTAAGTGGTTCCCCTGTAACGATAACGCGGACGCCTCGGGCGGGTCGAGGGCTATTGCCTTTCCCACACATTCTTACAAACTTCATGCCGGCCGGGGTTGTTTGGTACGCTCCCGCGCCATGAGCATCGAGCATTTCGACGTTCTGATCGTCGGCGCGGGGCTGTCGGGCATCGGCGCGGGCTACCACCTGCAGAAGCGCTGCCCGGAGCGCAGCTACGCAATCCTCGAGGGGCGCGACGCGATCGGCGGCACCTGGGACCTGTTCCGCTATCCCGGCGTGCGGTCGGACTCCGACATGTTCACGCTCGGCTATTCGTTCCGGCCGTGGCGGGAGTCCAAGGCAATCGCCGACGGACCGTCGATCCTCAAGTACGTGCGCGACACCGCGCGCGAGCACGGCATCGAGCGGCACATCCGCTTCGGCCACCCGGTGAAGCGCGCGTCCTGGTCGTCCGCGGAGGCGCGTTGGACGGTCGAAGCCGGGCGCGCCGGCGCCGACCCGGCGCGCTTCACCTGCAATTTCCTGTTCGTGTGCGGCGGCTACTACAAGTACGCCGCGGGCTACACGCCCGATTTCCCCGGCAGAGAGCGCTTCGCCGGCCGCATCGTGCACCCGCAGAAGTGGACCGCGGACATCGACTACGCCGGCAAGCGCGTGGTGGTGATCGGCAGCGGCGCGACCGCGGTCACGCTGGTGCCGGAGCTGGCCAAGCGCGCGGCGCACGTGACCATGCTGCAGCGCTCGCCGACCTGGGTGGTCGCGCGACCGGCGGAGGACGCGGCCGCGAACCGGCTGCGCCGCTGGCTGCCGCCGATGCTCGCGTACCGCATCAACCGCTGGAAGCGGGTGCTCCTGCAGCAGTATTTCTTCCGCCTGTGCCGGCGCGATCCGGAGCGCGCGGCGCAGCTGCTGCTCGGGGGCGTGCGCGCCTATCTCGGGCCCGACTACGACGTCGGCCGGCACTTCACGCCGCGCTACAAGCCGTGGGAGCAGCGCCTGTGCCTCGTTCCGGACGCGGACCTGTTCAAGGCGATCCGCGGCGGCCAGGCATCGGTCGTGACCGACCTGATCGAGACCTTCACCGAGAAGGGCATCCGGCTCGCCTCGGGCGCCGAGCTCGAGGCCGACCTGATCGTGACCGCCACCGGGCTCGACCTGCAGGTGCTCGGCGGCGTCGAGCTGACGGTCGACGGGCGGCGCATCGATCCGGCGAAGACCTTCAACTACAAGGGGCTGATGTACAGCGGTGTGCCGAACCTCGCCTCGTCGTTCGGCTACACCAACGCGTCCTGGACGCTGAAGTGCGATCTGAGCTGCGAGTACGTCTGCCGACTGTTGAATCACATGAGGAAGCACGGCTACCGCCAGTGCACGCCGCGCGACGCCGACCCCGGGCTCTCCGCCGAGCCCTGGGTTGACTTCTCCTCCGGCTACATCCAGCGCACGCTGCACCTGTTCCCCAAGCAGGGCTCCAAGGCGCCCTGGCGGCTGCATCAGAACTACGCGCGCGACATTCTCATGCTGCGCTACGGACGGGTCGACGACGGCGTCATGGAGTTCTCCGCGGGATGAACGATTTCTCCGGCAAGGTGGCGGTGGTGACCGGCGCGGCGAGCGGCATCGGTCTCGCGCTCGCGACGCGGTTCGCGCAAGAGGGCATGAAGCTCGTGCTCTCCGACATCGAGGCGGCGCCGCTGGAGGCGGCGCGCGCGGCGCTCGCGGCGCAGGGCGCGCAGGCGATCGCCATCGGCACCGACGTGTCGCGCGAAGAGGATGTGAAGCGCCTCGCCGACGCGGCGTTCGGCACCTGGGGCGACGTCCACGTGCTGTGCAACAACGCGGGCGTGAGCGGGGGCTTCGGCGCCGACGGGGTGTGGAACGTCGCGCGCGAGGACTGGGAGTGGGTGCTCGGGGTCAACTTCTCGGGCGTGCTCTACGGTATCCGCCAGTTCGTGCCGCGCATGCTGGCGCGAGGGCAAGCGGGCCACATCGTCAATACCGCCTCGGTCGCCGGCCTCATTACGAGCGGCACGGGCGCGGCATACACGGTTTCCAAGCACGCCGTAACGGCGCTTACCGAGCTGCTCTACAAGGACCTTAAGGCGCGCAGCGCGAAGCTCTCCGCCTCGGTGCTGTGCCCGGGGTGGGTCGACACACGGATCCTCGATTCGGCGCGCAACCGTCCGGAGGAGCTCAAGCCGGCCGCCGCAGCGCAGGCGACCCCGGAGCAGCTCCTGCGCCTCGCGGCGGTGCGCGGCTTCCTCAAGAGCGGCTTCCGGCCCGAGGCGATCGCGGGGCTGGTCGTCGACGCGATCCGCAGCGACGCGTTCTACATCGTGCCGGCGCAGCCCGAAATCGAGCAGGCGCTCGCGCGCCGGCTGGAGGATATCCGCCAGCGCCGCAACCCGACGCTCACTTAGGAGGCGGTGCCGGTGTGCGGACGCTACGTGAGCCCGGACACCGCCGCCATCGAGCGCGCCTGGCAGGTCGGGCGCGGCAACAGCAATCCGTTTGTGCGCCGCTTCAATGTCCTGCCGACCACGGGTATCCCGATCATCCGCGGCAATCGCGAGACCGGCGAGCTCGAGCTCGCCGAGGCGCGCTGGGGATTGATCCCCGCGTGGTGGAAGCAGGACAAGCCGCCGACCTACTCGATCAATGCGCGCGCCGAGGAAGCCGCGTCGAAGCCGATGTGGCGCGACGCCTATCGCCGCTCGCGTTGCCTGATCCCGGCCGAGGGCTGGTACGAATGGAAGAAGGTCGGCGACCGCAAGCAGCCTCACTACATCTTGCGCCGCGACCGGCGGCTCGTCTGCTTCGCCGGCCTGATGGCCGAATGGGCGAGGGAGGGCGGCACGCCGTTGATCAGCTGCGCCATCCTCACGCGCGACGCGTCGCCGTCGGTCGCCGACGTGCACGACCGGATGCCCGTGGTGCTGCCCGACGAGCTGCTCGTGCGCTGGGCGAGGGCCGACGTGCAAAGGGCGGAGGAGGTCGCGGGGATGGTGAATCTCGCGCAGTCCGACTTCGAGCACTACGCAGTGAGCGCACGGCTGAACTCCGCCAGGGACGACCGCGCCGACATGATCGAGCGCGTCTGACTCTGTCGCCGCGCAACGACGCTTGACGCGCATTCCGTCCGGCCTTCATCCTGTGTCGGCGCGTCAATTCGAACATACGACAACGATGACGAGGTTCAGGCTTTGCATTGCCGGGCTGGTTGCCCTGCTCGCCGGCTGCGCGGCACCGCAGACCGCGCTGCTGCTCGAGCGCCCGGCGCCGGGGCTGCCCGCGCGCGCCGAGCTGGCATCGGTGCCGTTCTATCCGCAGGAAGAGCACCAGTGCGGGCCGGCCGCGCTCGCGACCGCGCTCGGCGCGCAGAATGTGCCAGCGACGCCCGAGTCGCTCGTGTCCGAGATCTACCTGCCCGGACGCGAAGGCAGCCTGGCAGAGGAGCTGCTCGGCGCGACGCGCCGCCACGGGCTGCTTGCCTATACCCTGCTGCCGCAGCTCGAGGACGTGCTGCGCGAGGTGGCTGCGGGCACGCCGGTGGTCGTGCTGCAGAACCTGTCGCTGCCGGTCGCACCGCAGTGGCACTACGCGGTGGCGGTCGGCTACGACCTCGCTGCCGGGAAGATCGTGCTGCGCTCGGGGCGCACGCGGCGCGAGCTGATGCCGCTCGCCGATTTCGAGCGCAGCTGGGCGCCTAGCGGCCGCTGGGCGATGCTCGCGCTGCCGCCCGAGCGCCTGCCCGCGACGGCGGAAGCCGCGCGCTACGTTTCCGCGGCGGTCGCGCTCGAGCGCGTGGACGCCGCGGCCGCGCGCCGCGCCTACCGCACCGCGCTCGCGCGCTGGCCGGACGACCTGGTCGCCGCGATCGGCGAAGGCAATGCGGCCTACGCGACGGGCGACCTGGCGGCGGCCGAAGCCGCGTACCGCGCCGCGGCCCTCGCGCATCCCGAGTCCGCGGACGCGTGGAACAATCTCGCGCAGGTGCTGGGCGAGCTGCATCGCCCGGCGGACGCGCGCGCGGCGGCGCTGCGCGCCGTCGCGCTCGGCGGCCCGCGCCTGGCGCAATACCAGGAAACCTTGCAGGCGCTCGGAGGACCGGGCGCCGAGCAGCATGGTTCGATCGTTCTCGACAAGGAGGCAGCAAAATGAAGAACCGAGTTGCCGGCCCGCTGGCGGCCGCCCTGATCAGCGCGAGCCTGTGCTTGCAGCCGCCGCTCGCGCAGGCGGGCATCGTTTCCACTCAGGACGTCGCGAGCAAGAGCCAGGCGCAGGCCGACCGCGAGAAGCTCGAGGCGTTCCTCGATCGCGCAAGCGTCAAGCAGCGGCTCGAGGCGCTGGGCGTGGCGAGCATGATGGCCAAGGAGCGCGTCGCCGCACTGAGCGACGCTGAGGTGCACGCGCTCGCCGAGCGCATCGATTCCGCGCCGGCCGGCGGCAACCTGTCGAGCAGCGACCTGACGGTCATCTTGCTGATCGCCATCGTGGTGCTGCTGGTCATCATCGCCGTCTAGCGCCCGCGCGCGCGGCGCGCGAACGTCAAAACGTGCAAAACGCGAATTGGTTCGCAGCGCGCCCGCGCGCGCGTGTGATTTCATACCGCTCATCCGGCTGCGGGGCGCGTGCAGATGGAATCACCCGACGTACAGGTCCTCCTCGACATGGTGCAGCACTTGAACGACGTGCTCGACGGCTACCTGGTCGGCTCGTCGAAGGCGTCGGACGCAGCTCCGCGCCTGATCGAAACCTGCCGCCAGATGCGCGCCCGCGAGCTGAACAGCGCGGCCAAGTACTGGCTGGGCGCGATCGAGAAGCACGCGACGGAGATCGAGCGCTCGCCGAGGCGCTCCTGGGACGACGGACAGTTCTACTCCTCCGGCGCCTTCCTCGGCATGCAGCTGATGAAGGACATCTACTACCTGCGCCTGCAGCTGATGAACGGGCGCAGCGCGATCCACTGACCGGCGCCGGGTTCTCGTCCCGCAGGTAGACTCGCGGGAATGAACGAGCCCCGGGCGCAGCCCGTACACCGCCACTTCACGCCCTGGACCGCCGGTCCGGCGCGCAGCTGCGCGACCTGCGCGCACGCGACCGGCTACGACGGCGTGCACCTGTGGTGCACGCAGCATGAGCTGGTGGTCGTCGATCCCTGCGGCTGGTGGCTGCGCGAGCCGGGCTGCGACTAGCGCGAGCGGCTCAGGCCGCGCCCCAGGTGCGGAAGCGCCCCGTGTCGAGGTGCACGAAGTCCGAGCGCGGATAGAAGCCGACTCCGCCGCGCGCCATCGCGAGCGCGGCGCGGTGCAGGCGCGCGGTGTCGCATCCTTCCAGCCTGACGTCGATCGCGCGCCCGTCGATATGCAGGCTGTGCGACGCCACGCCGCTCGTCGTGTGCCGCAGCATGGCGTTCGTCTGCGGCGAGCGGTAGCCGGAGATCACCTCGAAGCTGCGCCCGCCGCAGCACGCGTTCAGCGCATACAGCTGGTCGAGCAGCCCCGGGTCGATCGCGTGCACGGCCTCGGTGCGGAAGTCGCGCAGCAGCCGGTTCACCTCGTCGAGCGCGTCGGGCAGGTAGCTCCCGCGCTCGTAGTAGGTGGCCGTCAGGCTCTCGCCGGTGTGCGTGTGATAGAAGGACAGGGTGCGCGGCGCCTGCCGCGCGGCGCGCGCCGGCGCCGCGGCGACCAGGGGCAGCAGCCCCAGGCCTTTTGCGAGCGCCCTGCGGCGCGCGTTTGCGCCGTGATTTTCCTTCATCCTTGATCCGTCGCAAATTGCGGAAGCGGCCCAATGGTATACGTGCGAACGGGTTCCGCACAGCAATTTTTTCTCATGAATCTATCAGGACGCGTCGTGTTCGTGGCCGCAGCGCTGCTGCTCGCCGGCCTCGCGCGCGCCGATGCGCCGAGCGAGGCGCTGCGCGAGCGGATCGAGCAGCTGCGCGCCGGGCGCGAGCTGCGTGTCGACGGCGAGCGAATCGCCGCGCCCGCGTTGATCGCACGCTTCTATGAGCGGCGCGGCTTCCGCCCGGCGTGGACGCCCGCGCGCGCCGCGCAGCTGCTCGCGCTGGTCGAGGGAAGCCGCGCCGACGGCCTGGAGCCGCGCGACTACCATCTCGCCGCCCTGCGCGCCGACAGGGAAGATTCGGCCGATCGCGAGCTGCTCTGCACCGACAGCCTGATCCGGCTCGCCTACAGCCTGTACTTCGGCAAGCTCGATCCGCGCAGCTTCGATCCGCACTGGAACTTCGCGCGCACGCTGGACGGCATCGAGCCGGCCAGAGCGCTAGAGGCGATGATCGCCGCGCCTTCGCTCGGCGACGCGCTGTACGCCTATGCGCCGCAGCTGCCCGAGTACCACGGTCTGCGCAAGGCGCTGGCGCATTACCGCGCGCTGCGCGACGCCGGGGGCTGGCAGCCGCTGTCCCCGGGGCCGACGCTACGGCCCGGCATGCGCGACGCGCGCGTCGCGGCGCTGCGCGCGCGGCTCGCGCTCGCGGGAGACCTGGCGTCCGCGGACGCGTCCGATCCCGAGCTGTACGACGACGCGCTCGAGGTGGCGGTGGGGAGCTTCCAGCAGCGCCACGGCCTCGAGCCCGACGGCCTCGCAGGGCGCCGCACGCGCGCCGCGCTCGACGTCGGCGTGCAGGCGCGCATCGACCAGATTCGCGTCAACCTCGAGCGGCTGCGCTGGGTGGCGCAGGACCTCAAGGGCGACTACCTGCTGGTCGACATCGCCGGCTTCCGCGCGCGCCTGGTGCTCGACGGCAAGACGGCATGGACCTCGCGCGCCGTCGTCGGGCGCCCCTACCGCATGACGCCGGAGTTTCGCGCCACCATGCGCTACATCGTGCTAAATCCGACCTGGAACGTGCCGCCGACCATCCTCGACGAGGACATCGTGCCGAAGCTCACGACGGATCCCGGGATGCTGGCGCGCGATCACATGAGAGTGCTCGATCTCGGCGGCAACGAGGTGGACCCGGCGACGATCGACTGGGCGCAGTACGCGGGCAGCACGCCGCCCTACCAGATCGTGCAGGCGCCGGGCGACGGCAACCCGCTCGGGCGCCTGAAGTTCATGTTCCCCAACGGGCACGACGTCTACCTGCACGACACGCCGGCGCGCGAGCTGTTCGACAAGTCGGAGCGCGCGTTCAGCTCGGGCTGCATCCGCGTCGAGCATCCGCTCGCGCTCGCGCTGCTGCTGCTCGACGATCCGCAGCGCTGGAGCGTGGAGACGCTCGCGGAGGCGATCGGCACCGGCGAGACGCGCAGCCTCTTCGTCAGGCGCAGGGTGCCGGTGATGCTGCTCTACTGGACCGCGGTCGCCGACGAGAACGGAACGGTCGAGTTCCATCCCGACCTGTACCAGCGCGACGCGCGGGTGCTCAAGGGCCTCGACGCGCCGTTCCGCGTGGAGCCCGTATTGAAACTGAAATAGAGCCCGCGTAGACTGCGTTCTTCGAGCGCGAGGATGTCCGAATCTCCGAGCGACGCACCGATAGCGCGCCGGAGCCGGCGCCCCGCGGCTCGAAGCACGACTAGTAGGTCGTCGCGCAGGTCGTGCCCGAGTAGCGCCAGCCGGTGACCTTCTTCGCCGGGCCGACGGTGAGATCCACGACACAGGTGTCGGCGAGCGGCTCGCCCCGCTTGTAGGTGTAGATGGTGTTGCCGTTCGGAGCGCCGTAGGTCTTGGAGGGCGGGCCCCAGGCGACGATCACGTCGTTTACGTCGTGCCCGATCCAGTTGTTCAGCTTGTAGCGGAACGCCTCTTCGTTGGGAATGCCGGTGCAGGCGGCGAGCGCGAGCAGGACGAGGAAACGGGCGGACGCTTTCATGCGCTCCGAATGGTACCGCAACCGGGCGTCAGCCGGTCAGGCCGAGACTGCGCTTACGCGGGCGAAAGCGCGCCACGTCCGCCGGCAGGATCTCCAGCTCGCGCTCGCGGTGCCGCGCCTCGCGCTTCAGCTCGCGCATGGTCTCCTCCAGGCGCGCGGTCTGCGTTTCCAGAGCGAGCTGCTGGCGCCTGAGCGTGAGCAGGTTGCGGCAGCGCGCCAGGCACTCGCGCGCATCGACGGGCTTGGTGAGGAAGTCGGTCGCGCCCGCGTCGAGCGCCGCGTAGCGCACCTCGCGCTCTTCGCTCACGGTCACCATGATGATCGGCACCTGTTCGTAGCCGGGCAAGGCGCGCAGGCAGTTGATGAAGCGCACCCCGTCCATGTCGGGCATCAGGTAGTCGACCAGCACCAGGTCCGCCGGATTGCGCGTCGCCCACACGACCGCATCGACCGCGCGCGCGAAGGTTTCGACCGCGAGCGGCGCCTCCAGGCCGCGCGCGACCTGCTCGAGAATGGCGCGGCTGGTAGCCTGGTCGTCGACCACCAGCACCGTGCTGGTCTTGCGCGGCAACTCTGCTAGCGATTCCTCGAACATGTTTCCGGCGGCTCCTCTGTCTATTGTGCCGCAGCCGCGCCCAGCAGGCGGGCCGAAGCGACGATGTGGTCGAATTCGGGCAGGTAGCGCTCGAAGTAGTGCAGCTTCGCGCCCTGGAACCAGGCGCCGTACAGCTTGCCGCCGCGGATCGCGCCGGCGAACACGCCGCTGCGCTCCACGCCGTCCTGCCCGGTCATGCTCGTGTCGAAGCGGAAGCCGCGCCCCTCGGCGACCGGCTGCGGGCGCAGGTTGCGCTCCTCCGCGAGCGTGGTCTGGAAAAAGCGTCGCACGGTCGCCTCGAGCAGCTCCTGGATCTCGAGCGGGTTCATGCTCGAGCGGAACACCGGCGGCTTCTCCGCCCTGGATGCGTCGGCCGAGGCGCGCTCGAACAGCGGCTCGCCGTCGGGCACGCCGGTGAAGAAAACGAGCGTGTTGAGCTCCGGGCCGTCGAGCGTCCAGATTTCGATCCTCCCCTTGGCGTTCGAGCTGCCGAGCTTGTTCCACTTCAGGGAAGGCTCGACCGAGATCGCGCCGCCGACGGTCTGGCGCTTCGGCTCGACGAGCGCGTAGGTCGACACGCAGCCGGCCAGCAGGGCGACGACCAGCACGGCGGTGGCGAGCTTCGTCATTCGCGCGGCCTCACTGTTCGAGCAGCATGCGCAGGCCCGCTGCGTCCGGCGCGTCGGGCTTGAGCTTGAGGTAGGTCTCGAAGGCCGCCTGCGCGCGGTCCCTGCGGCCCAGCTTGAGCTCGACCATCACGATCGAGCGGTACGTTTCCGGCGGCGCGCCCTGCGCCGCGAGCGCCTTGAGGTAGGCCTCGAGCGCGCGCGCCGGATCGCCGCTCTCGCCGCGCAGGCGGCAGATCTCGCCCTTCGCATACCACAGCAGCCCGTCGTCCGGCGACTGCGCGAGCAGCCGGTCGAACACGACTTCGCTGCGGCCGTACTGGCGCAGGGCGAGCTCGTCGCCGACGATCTCCGCGCGCACGCCGGCGAGCATCGCTCGGTAGCGCGCCGCGTCGCGCTCGCCCTTCGTGCCACCGAGCTCCTCGGCCCGCGTGCGCAGCGTGGCGAGCCGCTCCTCGGGCGCGGGGTGCGTCGCGAACATCAGGTTCTGCGACTGGTCCGCGGTGCCGGCCTTGGCCTCGGCGAGCAGCTGCTGCCACACCTCCGGCGCGGCGAGCGGCGCGTAGCCGGCCTTGGCCATCAGCTCGAGCCCGATCTGGTCGGCCTCGCGCTCCTGGTCGCGGGTAAAGGCGAACATCGAGGCGAGCAGCGCGAGGTTGGCGAGCCCGCCCGCGTAGCCGACGCCGGCGGCGGCGAGCCCCAGCCCAAGAAACGCGCCGAAGCTCGATTTCTCGCGCGCGTCGCGGTAGCCCTGCAGCGTATGGCGCCGCAGGTAGTGCCCCATCTCGTGGCCGAGGATCGCCGCGAGCTGCGCCTCGTCGTTGCAGCGCAGGAGCAGCCCGGTCCACACCTCCATCATGCCGTTCGGCGCCATGCTGGCGTTGAAATGCGGCGTGCGCACCACGTAGATGCGCATGTCGGCGCAGTGGTCCCTGGCGAGCCGGCACGCGATGTCGCGCAGCCGGGCATTCAGCTTCGCGTCGCGGATCACGAACGGCGAGGTCTTCAGCTCCTGCTCGACACGATCCATCATCTGCCACAGTCCCTGCTCGTCGCTGCCGGCGGGCGGCTGGTAGTGCGGCGCGAGGAAGCGCGCGCCCGCAGACTGGGCCGCCGCGCCGCGCGCCAGCGCCAGCCACGCGAGCCCGCACAGCGCGCAGCCGAAGCGACGACGGCTGCCGTTCACTTGAGCGAGTCCGACACGAGCACCTTGACCGTCTCCGAGGCGGCGGCCGGGGTGCGCAGATCCCCCGAGGTGCGCGACAGGCGGTTGAACCAGACGATGTCTCCGCTCTTCAGGTCGACGAGCGACGCGAATCCGACCTGCGCTCCGCCGGGAGCGTATCCCATCATCAACGCGGCCACTACCATCACCGCCACGCGGCCGCCGCTCGCGTAGCTGTCGCGCACGTACAGGAACAGCGCGTAGTCGGCGCCCTGCGAGCGCGCGATCGCCGCCGACTGGCGGCCAAGCGACCAGTCGAACTTGCCGTCCTTGCTCGGCAGGCGCCCGGTCTCGTCATATTGATGCCTGAGCACCGCCCGGCCCACCAGCCCGTGCAGCTTGACGAGCTGCAGGCTGGTGGCGCGGTCCTCCGGCGTGCCGCGCCCGCCGTCGTAGTAGATCAGCCTGACCTGGTAGTGCCGCGCCTCGTCTTCCAGCGCGTTGCGCATGTTGCGCTCGGCGGCTCGCGTCCAATTGGCCTGCGGCTCCGGAATGCCGCCTGCGGTGATCTCGGCGAGCTCCACGTCGATCGGCATCACCACGACCGTGGGCTCCCTGCCTTCGGCGCGCTCGAGATGCTCGGCCTGGCGCTGCACCATCGGCGCGCACGCCGAAAGCGCCAGCGCGCTCGCGGCGAGCGCCAGGCGCAACCAGGCCCCCCTGACCATCATGGCCGACCCCCAAACCGGCAAGTCCTCTTTTTTCGCGAAGCGTAACGCAGCGCCCGAGCGATGGGAAGCAGCAGAGCCGCTAACATGGCGCCTTCCGGACAATCCGCAAAGCCGAGACATGACCCAGCCCTTGTTCGAGAAGCAGACCGCGCTCGTCACCGGCGCGGGGCACGGCATCGGCCGCGCGCTGGCGATCGCGCTCGCGCGCGAGGGGGCGCGCCTGCTGCTCGCCGAAATCGATCCGGCGCGCGGGGCGGAGGCGCTCGCCGCGCTGCGCGCGGCGGGCGCCGCGGCTGAGCTCGCCCAGGTCGACCTTTCCCGGCGCGGCACCGCCGAGCGTCTGGTCGAGGAGGCGGTGCGCCGCCTTGGCAGGGTCGACATGCTGGTGCACAGCGCGAGCCCGCCGCGCCACGAAGCCGACACCCTGATGACCGTGAGCGATGCGACCTGGGACGCGATGCACGAGGTGAACCTGCGCTCGGGCTTCGCGCTCGGCCGGGGCCTGGCGCGCCACATGATCGATGCCGGGGTGCGCGGGCGGATGCTCTATCTCACCTCGCTGCACTCGGGCACGCCGCGCAACCTGCCGCACTACGCCACCGCCAAGGCGGGCATGGCGATGCTGGTCAAGGAGCTCGCCAAGGCGCTCGGCGCGCACAGCATCCGCGTCAATGCGCTCACGCCGGGCGCGGTCGCCGCAGGAGGCTTCAAGCCGGCGGGCGACCTGGCGGCCAAGATCCCGCTCGGCAGGCTGGCCGACGCCGACGACATCGCCGCGATGGGCGTCGCGGTGCTGAGCGAGCGTTACGGCCGCTACGTCACCGGGGCGGACATCGTCGTCGACGGCGGCCTGGCGCTGCACAACTGGTTCGCTCCCGCGGTGCCCTGAAAAAAAGCGGCGGCGCGCCTTGCGGCGCCCGCCGCAGCTCCGGCTTTGTGGCCGGGGAGGAGTGCATGCGCGGGGCGAGGCCGTCGGGGTGGCGACCAGGTGCAGCGCGCACCGCGCAGCCAATTGTTCACCCGCCCCGGAGCCTTGCCAATCACATATCCGTGTTATGCGCCGCGCGCGAGGCCGCTTGATGCCCGTCAAATCGAAGCGGGAGCAGTCGCGCATCATTCTGGTCAACGTTTGGGAGCGCCGAGATGAGATTGAGGTTTTTCCGGTTGGCGGTTGTCGTTGCCGTCGCCGCGTGGGGGCTCGGCTGGAGCATGCCGGGTGCGCATGCGAAGGCAGCGGCCGATACAGGCTCGAGACCCGAGAGCGCCGCGAGCCCCGGGGCGCGCCGGCTATCCCTAACGAGCAAGCCCTGGAAGGGCGATTTCGACGGCATGCTCGAGCGCCGGGTGATCCGCTTCTACGTTCCCTACAGCCGTTCGCTGTATTTCGTCGACAAGGGGAAAGAGCGGGGCATCGCCGCCTACCTGATCCGCGCATTCGAGCGCTGGGTAAACAGGAAATACGCCAAGCAGCTTGGCAAGCGCCCGCTCACGGTCTTTGTCGTCGTGGCGACGCGCGACAAGCTGCGCGCGGATCTCCTGGAGGGGCAAGCCGACGTCGCGGTCGGCAATATCAAGGTGCTCGACGAGCTGCAAAGGGACGTCGACTTCGTGGCGCCCGATGAGAATGCCGCCAGCACTGAAATCCTCGCGACCGGCCCGGCGTCGCCGGCCATCGCGTCCATCGACGATTTGGCGGGCAAGTCGGTGCAGGTGCGCAGGGTCTCGAGCTATTACCTGAGCCTCGCCGAGCTGAACGCTCGTTTCAAGATGGAGCGCAAGCAGCAGGTCAAGATCACGCTGCTGCCGGACGCCCTGGAGGACGAGGACATGCTGGAGATGCTGAATGCCGGCCTCCTGCAGGCGATCGTCGTCGATGACTGGAAGGCGAAGGCGTGGGCGCAGGTACTGCCGAAGGTGAAGATCCGCGAAGACATCGTCCTGCGGCCCAAAACCAGGGTTGGCTGGGCGATCCGCAAGCACAGCCCCAAGCTCGCGGCCGAACTGAACGAGTTCTACGCGTACTTTGCGAAGACGCACGGCGGAGGCGCCAAGCTCATTGGCGGCTATACCGCCAAAGTCAAGGCGCTGAAGAATGCCGGGGCCGGCGAAGACCAAAAGCGGTTCGAGGCGCTGATCGCCGTTTTCCAGAAGTACGGCGCGCAGTACGGGTTCGACCCTCTGATGCTCGCCGCGCAGGGTTACCAGGAGTCGCAGCTCAATCAGAACGCGAAGAGCCATGTCGGCGCGATCGGCATCATGCAGGTCATGCCGGCGACGGGCGAGGAGCTCAAGGTGGGCGACATCCGGCAGGCGGAGCCCAACATCCATGCCGGCGCGAAGTACATGGATCTGCTGATGACGAAGTACTTCCCGGACGCGAAGTTCGACGAGCAGAACCGCACGCTCTTCGCCTTCGCCAGTTACAACGCCGGGGCGGGAAATATCTCGCGCATGCGCAAGGAGGCGGCAAAGCGCGGGCTCGACCACGACCAGTGGTTCAACAACGTCGAGATCGTCACCGCGGAGAAGATCGGCATGGAAACGACCACCTACGTGCGCAACATCTTCAAGTATTACGCTGCGTACCGGCTAACCGCCGATGCGAGGGCGTCCGCGGAGAAGCTCAAGCAAGAGGCTGCACCCGCCAAGAAATGATCTTGCCGGGGCTCGTGCTTGTTCAGCTTTGCCGCTCGTGATGTGGATCTCTTACCAAAGGCCGGGCAGCAGGCGGTAGCGCACCGCGGCGGCGTAAGTCCGCCAGTCGGGGTGCTGCGCGAGCACGCGCTCCTCGGCGTGGACGCGGTAGAGTAGCGACGCCCAGCCCGCGAGCACCATGAGGGCCGTGCCGAGATTCCATTCCTGCAGGTTGTAGCCGACGTCGGCGATCAGGTACGACAGGTACATCGGGTGGCGCACGATCCGGTAAGGCCCGGTCGTCGCCAGTCCGCGCAGCGCCGGGCGCACGCCGAACCATCTGCCGAGGGTGACGAGGCTCGCCATGCTCAGCACCGCGGCGGCCGACACCAGCACGAAGCCTGCCTCGAACGACACGGCCTCGCCCGGCACCCAGCGCAGGTAGGCGACCTGCGCGTACGGGTAGGCATAGGCGACGATCACCGCCGCGCCAGTGCCGATCGAGCGATCCAGCGCCTCGGGCGCGCGGCGCGTGAGCGAGATGCCGAGCACCAGCACGTGCTGCAGCACGTAGATCCAGTCGGCGAGCGTGAACGTCGGCGTCAGGCGGACGAGGAGCGCGAGCTCCGCCGCCGTGACGCCGAGCAGGATGAAATCGCCGAGCGTGCGCCGTGTGAACGTGGAGACGCTCAGCCCCAAGTGCGGCCGGCCTACTTGACGGTGTAGCCGCGGCCTTCCAGGCAGGCGGCCCGTGCCTTGGCAAACGCCGCGCTCTGCTGCTGCGAGCCGGCCTGCGCCTGCTGCTGGCTCTGCTGCGCGGCGGCGCGGTTCTGCCTGCGGCTCTGGCCGCGCGCCGCGACCGCGCCCACCGCCGCGCCGGTGCGCGCATCGTCGGCGACGATCTCGCCTACCACCGCGCCGCGCGCCGCGCCGCGCGCGCCGGCGCCCGGAGTGGTGCCGGTCGCCGTGGTCGGCGGCGTCGCAGCCGCCTGCGGGGGCGGCGCCTTGGCGGGATCGAATCCCGTCTGCTGGACCGCCCAGCCGTAGCAGGCCGACTCGTCCTTCTTCTGCTGCTCGGGCGACTGGCCTTTGGCCGGGTACACGTATTGCTGCGCGTACGCCGTGGAGACGAGCGCCGCGGCCACGGCGCCGATCCAGAAAATTCGCTGTTTCATTCGATGATGCTCCTTCGCAAAGATGATAATCAATACGGCCACGTCCAATCGGACATCTCGGGTCGGTCGACGCCGTGCTCGCGCGCGTAGGCGAGGTTGAGGATGATCTCATTCTTCATCCTCTCCTTCAGGTGCGCGGCCCTCGCCTGCAGCCGCGGCACGCGGTCGATGACGTCGATCACCAGGTCGAAGCGGTCCACCTGGTTGAGGATCGCGAGCTCGAGCGGGGTGTTGATGTTGCCCTTCTCCTTATAGCCGCGCACGTGCATGTTGTCGTGGTTGCGGAAGCGGTAGGCGAGCTTGTGGATCAGCCACGGGTAGCCGTGGAAGTTGAAGATGACGGGCTTGTCCACGGTGAACAGGCTGTCGAACTCGCGCTCGCTCGAGCCGTGCGGGTGCTCGGTGTCCGGCTGCAGCCTGAACAGATCCACGACGTTCACGAAGCGCAGCTTGATGTCCGGCAGGTGCTCGCGCAGGATCGCCGCCGCCGCGAGCGCCTCCTGCGTCGCCACGTCGCCGCACGAGGCGAGCACCACGTCGGGCTCGGCGCCGTCGTCGGTGCTCGCCCGCGCCCAGATGCCGATGCCCTTGGCGCAATGCACGACCGCCTCGTCGATGTTCGTGAACTGCAGGTGCTTCTGCTTGTCGGCGACGATCACGTTGATGCAGTCGGTCGACCTGAAGCAGCGGTCGGCCACGACGAGCAGCGTGTTCGCGTCGGGCGGCAGGTAGATGCGCGTCACCGACGGGCTCTTGTTGGTGACGAGGTCGATGAAGCCAGGGTCCTGGTGCGAGAAGCCGTTGTGGTCCTGGCGCCACACGGTCGAGGAGAGCAGGATATTCTGCGCCGACACCGGAGCGCGCCAGGGCACGTGGTTCTTCGCGATATCTAGCCACTTGGCATGCTGGTTGAACATCGAGTCGACGACGTGCGCGAAGGCCTCGTAGGTGTGGAACAGGCCGTGGCGCCCGGTGAGCAGGTACCCCTCCAGCCAGCCGACGAGCGTGTGCTCCGAGAGCATCTCCATCACGCGGCCGTCGCGCGCCAGCTCTCCGCCGTCCGCGTCCTCGGGCAGCAATTCGGCCATCCAGGTCTTCTTGCTCGCCTGGTAGATCGCCTGCAGGCGGTTCGAGGCGGTCTCGTCCGGTCCGAACACGCGAAAGCTCTTCATGTTCAGCTTCATCACGTCGCGCAGGTACTCGCCGAGCGGTCGCGTGTTCTCGTGCAGCAGCTTGCCCGCCTGCGGCACCGGGACGGCGTAGGCGCGGAAGTCGGGCAGCTTCAGCGCCTTGCGCAGCAGCCCGCCGTTGGCGTGCAGGTTGGCGCTCATGCGCCGCGCGCCTTCGGGCGCGAGCGCGCGCAGCTCGGGCCGCAGCCGCCCGTTCGCGTCGAATAGCTCCTCGGCCCGGTAGCTGCGCAGCCAGTTTTCCAGCAGCTTGAGGTTCGCGGGAACGCCGCGCACGTCGGAGAACGGCACCTGGTGCGCGCGCCAGCTGCCTTCGATCCTGTGGCCGCCGATCTCCCTCGGCCCGGTCCATCCTTTGGGCGCGCGCAGCACGACCATCGGCCAGCGCGGCCGCACGGACTCGCC
This sequence comes from Burkholderiales bacterium, assembly GCA_035624675.1. Lineage (GTDB taxonomy): Bacteria > Pseudomonadota > Gammaproteobacteria > Burkholderiales > SG8-39 > DAHVFK01. The sequence continues at coordinate 3,988 of DASPRB010000072.1, read as the reverse complement.
GCCGGCGCGCGCCTTCTTCCACGCCGCGCGGATCTCGCCGAGCGCGGCATCGAGCGCGGCGGCCATCTTCCGGTGCATCTCTTCGGGCTCGGAGCCTTCGACGAAGTACGGCCGGTAGCCGTAGCCGACGAGCAGCGCTTCCAGCTCCTCGTGGCTGATGCGCGCGAGGATCGTCGGGTTGGCGATCTTGTAGCCGTTGAGATTGAGAATCGGCAGCACCGCGCCGTCGCGCGCGGGGTTGATGAACTTGTTCGAGTGCCACGCGGTGGCGAGCGGCCCGGTCTCCGCCTCGCCGTCGCCGACCACGCAGGCGACGATGAGCTCCGGATTGTCGAGCGCCGCGCCGTAGGCGTGCGCCAGGCTGTAGCCGAGCTCGCCGCCCTCGTGGATCGAGCCCGGCGTCTCGGGCGTGACGTGCGAGCCGATGTGCCCCGGGAAGGAGAACTGCTTGAAGAACTTCTGCATCCCTTCCGCATCCTCGCTCTTGTCGGGATAGATCTCGGAGTAGGTGCCCTCGAGGTACGCCGGCCCGAGCACGCCGGGCGCGCCGTGGCCGGGACCGGCCATGAAGATCACGTCGAGTTCGTCGCGCCGGATGACGCGGTTCAGATGCGCCCACACGAAGGACAGCGCCGGGCTCGCGCCCCAGTGGCCGAGCAGCCGCTGCTTCACATGCTCGGGCTTCAGCGGCTCGCGCAGCAGCGGGTTGTCCTGCAGGTAGATCATGCCGACGGAGAGGTAGTTGCACGCGCGCCACCACGCGTCGATCAAGCGCAGCGCCTCGGCGGCGAGCGGTCCCGGCGGCGTGGCTTGCAGGTTTTCGGCTTTACCCATCGCGATTCCTCCGCGGACGAAAAAGCACGCTAGCATCGAGGGGCGACGGAGGATTGACATGCGTCAAGCCAGAACGTTCATCGACGAGTTCTTCCGCCTCGAGGCGGCGGGCGGCATCGTACTGGTCGCCGCCGCGGCGCTCGCGCTCGCCGTCGCGAACTCGCCGTTGTTCGCGCTCTACCGCGCGCTGCTCGCGCTGCCGGTGGGCGTGCACGTCGGCTCCTTCGAGCTCGACAAGCCGCTGCTGCTGTGGGTGAACGACGCACTGATGGCGGTGTTCTTCCTGCTGGTCGGCCTCGAGATCAAGCGCGAGGTGCTCGCGGGCGAGCTCGCCAGCCTGCGCCGGGCCGCACTGCCCGGCATCGCCGCGGCGGGCGGAGTCATCGGGCCGGCGCTCGTCTACATTGCGCTCAACAGGCACGACCCGGTTGCGCTGCACGGCTGGGCGATCCCGGCCGCCACCGACATCGCCTTTTCCATCGGCGTGCTCGCGCTGCTCGGCAAGCGGGTACCGGCGAGCCTCAAGGTGTTCCTGCTCGCGCTCGCGATCATCGACGACCTCGCCGCGATCGTGATCATCGCGCTGTTCTACACGGCCGACCTGTCGCTCCTGTCGCTCGGCCTGGCAACGGCGGCGCTCATCGCACTCGCCGCGCTCAACCTCGCGGGCGTGCGCGCGCTCGCGCCCTACGTGCTGGTCGGCATCGCGCTGTGGGTATTCGTGCTCAAGTCGGGCGTGCACGCGACGCTCGCCGGGGTCGCGCTCGCCTTCGCGATCCCGCTGCGCGGCGAGGGAAGCGAGGACGACTCTCCGGCGCGGCACCTCGAGCACACGCTGCACCCCTGGGTGACCTACGGCATCCTGCCGGTGTTCGCGTTCGCCAACGCGGGCGTGCCGCTCACCGGACTGACGCCCGCGGGACTGCTCGAGCCGGTGAGCCTAGGCATCGCGCTCGGCCTCGTCTTCGGCAAGCAGTTCGGCGTGATGGTGGCGTCCTGGTTGGCCGTGCGGCTCGGCCTGGGCAGCCTGCCCGAGGGCGCGAGCTGGCTGCAGTTCTACGGCGTCGCGCTGCTCACCGGCATCGGCTTCACGATGAGCCTGTTCATCGGCACGCTCGCGTTCCAGTCGCCGGGGCACCACATCGCGCTGCGCATCGGCGTGCTCGGCGGCTCGCTCGTGTGCGCGGTGGCCGGCTACCTGGTGCTGCGCGCTGCGGGCGCGCGGGAGCGCAATTGAGCGGCGGGTGGCGTCTCCTGGCCGCCGCGCTGATTGCGGCGGCGGCGCTTCAGCCCGCCCGGTCCGCGTTCGCGCAGGAGTCGGCTGCAACGACGACGAGCTTTCGCGACCCGCAGGACGGATGGCTCGATTTCAGCCAGTTCCTCGACACGGCGTATGGCTTCATCCCGCTCGCCGCGCCGATCACCGAGCCCGCGGTGGGCTACGGCGCCGTGGGCGCGCTGGCGTTCATCGATCGCCGCGCGCCGGGATGGGGCGAGCGCGGGGCGCGGCCGAACATCGCGGTGGTCGGAGCCCTGGGCACGGAGAACGGCACGCGCGGCGCATTCGGCGGGCATCTCGGCTCGTGGATGGACGGCAGGCTGCGCACGCTCGTGGCGGTCGCCGATGCCAACGTCAACCTCGAATTCTTCGGCCTGGGCGGCGATCGCCCGCCCGGCGGCCCCGGCCTCAAGTATTCGTTGGCGGCGCGCGGCGGGGCCGCCGGCGCGAGCTACCGCCTAGGCGCGACGCCGCTGTGGGTGGGCGCCCGGTATGCGTCCGTCAATACGAGCGTCGACCTGGGCGATCCCGATTCCGGGCTCGCCGGCTTCACCTCGGGCGATCTCGGGCTGCGGCTCGCGGGCGTCACGCCGTCGCTTACGCTCGACCTGCGCGACAATTTCTTCACCCCCACGGACGGCTGGTATGTCGACCTGTCGGTGCCGACCTTCCGCGAGGCGCTCGGCAGCGACCGCAACTTCCAGAAGAGCACGCTCACCGCGATCGGCTACCGGCCGCTCGGCGGCGCGACATTCCTCTCGGTGCGCGGCCTGGCGGAGACGAGCTCGAGCGGCACGCCCTTCTACCTCAGGCCGTACGTGGGGCTGCGCGGCGTGCAGGCGCTGCGCTACCAGGGCGAGGAGGCCGCCTCGGTCGAAGCCGAGCTGCGCTGGCAGTTCCATCCGCGCTTCAGCCTGGTCGGATTCGCCGGCGCCGGCGTCGCGCGCAGCGATGCCTCCCAGGCCGAGCGCGACAAGAGCGTCACGGCCGGCGGCGTCGGCTTCCGCTACCTGATCGCCCGCGAGTTCGGCCTGCACATGGGCCTGGACGTGGCGTTCGGCCCGGACAAGCCCGTCATCTACGTCGTGTTCGGCAACGCATGGTTGCGTCCCTGATTCCTTGCATCAATCGGGCAGCGCGCTGTAGCGGAAGAAGTCGCGCGCATCCCGGCCTGGCCTGCCGAACCACTTCGTGTAGACCGGGACGATCTCGTCGGAGCGGAACAGCCGGCTCAGGCTGCGGTCGACCGCGAGCCGGAAGTCCTCGTCGCCGCGCTTCATCGCGAGCGCGATCGGCTCGGACGTGAAATGCCGCTCGAGCACGGTCAGGTCGCCCGCCGAGGGGCTGCGCGCCGCGGCGTCGAGCAGGATCGCGCGATCGCCGAAGAACACGCTCGCCTTGCCGGAGAGCAGCCCGTCGATGCCCGCCGCGTAGCTGTCAACCGGCACCACCTTGGCGGTGAGCTGGAAGGTGTCGAGCCGCTCGGCGAGCCAGGCCGCGCTGGTCGTGTTGGCGACCACCGAGAAGGTCTGCGCCTGCAGCACCAGCGCGGGCGAGCCGCGCCACAGCGGATGTGAAGGCGGGCGCCGCTCGAGGATGTCGACCAGGCCGCTCGGCGCGTCGGCGCGCACCAGCGCCCCGATCCCGCCGGGATAGATCGGGATCGAGAACGACACCTCGGCGCGGCGCGCGAGGGTGCCGCTATCCGCGCCGCACAAGAGATCGACCTTGCCCTGCGCGACGTCGGCGAAGCGCCCTTCGAGCGTGACAGGAACCCATTCGACGGCGAGCGCGGGGAGCTTGAGCTCCGTCTTCAGGACGTCGGCGATCTTCCCGCACAGCGCGACCGAGTAGCCGGCGGCGCTGCCGGACTCG
>DASPRB010000049.1:0-8551 GCA_035624675.1 Burkholderiales bacterium | reverse complement strand
GACCCCCTCACCTGCGTCGTGCGCGGCTCGGGCAAGGCGCTCGAGAAGATGGAGCATTTCGGGCCGATCTTCACGAATGACTGAGTGATGGGGGGATGGAGCACAGCCCCCCACCGTTCTTCAAGCGCGGCCCGGCCCCGGTCGTCCGGCTCGCGTTTTTCGCGTCACTCTCCCTCGCGCTGCTGGTACTCGACGCGCGCTTCCATTACACCGAAGGACTGAGGCGCGTCCTCGCGATCGCTGCGTATCCGCTGCAGCTTGCCGCCACCGCGCCGCTCGTGCTCGGCGCGCGGGTCGGGGACTACTTCGCCAGCCAGTCGACTCTGCGCGCGGACAATGCCGAGCTGCGCGCGCGCCTGCTCGCGGCATCGCTCGACGCGCAGCGCTACCAGGCCGCCGAGGCCGAGACGGAACGCCTGCGGCGTCTGATCGGCGCGGCCGAGCATCTCGATCGCCCCACCATCCCGGCGGAGATCGTTTACGCGGGACGCGACCCCTACAGTCTCAAGGTGATACTCGACAAGGGCACGCAGCAGGGCATCGTCGCGGGCGATGCGGTGGTCGACGACACCGGGGTGATCGGCCAGGTCACGCGCGCCTATCCGCTTACCTCGGAGGTAACGCTGATCACCAACAAGGACCACGCCACACCGGTCCAGGTGCTGCGCAGCGGCTTGCGCGTCATCGCCTTCGGCGGCGGCTCCTCGGGCCTGCTCGAGCTGCGCTATGTTGCGCCGGACGCGGAAATTGGCAGCGGTGACGTCCTGGTGACCTCCGGGATCGACGGCACCTATCCGCCCGGGCTGCCGGTGGCGAAAGTCGCGCGCGTGGAGCGCGACGCAGCGCACGCCTTCGCGCGCGTTCTGTGCGAGCCGACAGCGGGAGTGAATCGCGGCAGATACGTGCTGGTGCTCGGAGCAGGACGCAAGCTGCCCCCCTATCCCGAGACACAGCCCAAGCCAAGCGAGCGGCCGCACGGCAAGCCGCGCCGTCCGGCGCCCAGGAACGGCACGCGATGAATCCCGATCGGCCGCAACGCATACTTCAGCCAGTGCGCGTGAGGACGATCGCCGGGTCGTTCGCGCTGGCCCTGCTGCTCGACTTCATGCCCTGGCCGGACCTGCGCCTGGTGCCCGAGTTCGTCGCGCTGGTGCTTACCTTCTGGTGCGTACGCCAGCCGCGGCTCGTCGGCCTGGGTGTCGGATGGACGCTTGGCCTGCTGATCGACGCCGGCAACGGCGTGCTGCTCGGCCAGCACGCGCTCGCCTACTCGCTGCTCGCCTTTCTCGCGATCTCGCTCTCACGCCGTATCCTGTGGTTCGGCCTGCTGCAGCAGGCCCTGCACGTCGCCGCGCTGCTGTTGTTCAGCCAGGGGGTGACGGTTGTGGTCCGCCTGGCCGCGGGCGCCGAGCTGCCAGGCTGGCAGGTGCTGGTCGGGCCCCTGATCGGCGCGGCCTTGTGGCCGGTCGTGAGCTATCTGCTGCTCATTCCGCAACGACGTCCGGTCGAGCCGCAAGAACCGCGAGCGTTGTAACGCAATGCGTCTCGCGGAGCTGAAGGACCACGAACGGGAGCTGGGCCGCTTCCACCTGCGCGTTGCGATCGCAGGCATCGCCGTCTTGCTCGCGTTCGGACTGCTGCTGGCGCGCATGTTCTACCTCCAGGTGCTGCAGCACGACTACTACCAGACCAAGGCCGAAGACAACCGGATCATGGTCCTGCCGATTGCGCCGCCGCGCGGCCTGATACTCGATCGCAGCGGCAGCGTGCTGGCGCGCAACGACTCGGGCTACACGCTGGAGATCTCGCCAGCGCGCGTCAAGGATCTCGCGGGCACCATCGATCAGCTCTCGAAGATCGTCGAAATAGGGCCGCGTGATCTCGCGCGCTTCAAGAAGCTGCTCGCCGAAACGCGCAGTGCCGACAGTCTCCCGATCCGCACCCGCTTGAGCGACGAGGAGGTCGCGCGCTTCGCCGTAAACCGCTTCCGTTTCCCGGGGGTCGAGATCAGGGCGCGCCTGTTCCGATCCTATCCGCTGGGAGAAAGCGCCTCGCACGTTATCGGCTACATCGGCAGGATAAACGAGGACGACCAGGAGCGGCTCGACGAGCTCGGCGTGGCGGCCAACTACCGCGGCACCGACACCATCGGCAAGCGCGGCGTCGAGGCGAGCTACGAGCAGGATCTGCACGGCACGACGGGATTCGAGCAGATGGAGATCGACGCCTCCGGACGCGGCGTGCGCGCGCTGTCGCGCACGCCACCGCAGCCCGGCGATGACCTTTCGCTCACCCTCGACATCGGCCTGCAGCAGGTCGCCGAGCGCGCATTCGGCGACCGGCGCGGCGCGCTGGTGGCGATTGAGCCCGGCACCGGCGCGGTGCTCGCGATGGTGTCCGAACCGGGCTACGACCCGAACCTGTTCGTCGACGGGATCGATCCGCAGAGCTGGGACGCGCTGAACAACTCACCCGATCGGCCGCTGAATAATCGCGCGATCGCTGGCCTGTATCCGCCGGGCTCGACGCTCAAGCCTTATCTCGCCCTGGCGGCGCTCGAGCTGGGCAAGCGAACACCCAAGAGCACGATCCACGATCCCGGCTACTTCATATTCGGCGACCGGCGCTTTCGCGACGACAAGCCCGGCGGGCACGGCGTAGTCGATCTGTACAAGTCGCTCGTCGTGTCCTGCGACACCTACTACTACATGCTCGCAAACGATCTGGGAATCGATGCGATCGCGAAGTCTCTCGCGCCATTCGGCTTCGGCTCGCGCACGGGCATAGACATCGACGGCGAGGCTGCCGGGGTGCTGCCCTCGCCGCAATGGAAGGAGCGGCGCTTCGCACGCCCGGATCAGCGGAGATGGTACCCGGGCGAGACGATCTCGATCGGCATCGGCCAGGGATACAACGCGTATACGCCGATGCAGCTCGCCGTCGCGGTCGCGACCCTCGCCAACGGCGGCGCCATGTACCGGCCGCACCTGGTCGACCACATCGACGATCCGCGCACCGGCGAGCGCCGCTACATCGAGCCGCAACTCGAGCGGCGACTGCCGCTGCAGGAGGCAAACCTGCAGTTCATCCGGCACGCCATGGCAGGCGTCATGAGTGATCCGGAGGGCACCGCTGCCAGCGCCTTCGCCCGCGCGCAGTACACCAGCGCGGGCAAGACCGGCACGGCGCAGGTGATCGCGATCAAGGAGAACGAGAAGTACGACGAGAAGACCGTGTCCGAGAGGCACCGCGACCATTCTCTGTTCATCGCCTTTGCGCCGATCGACAGTCCCAAGATCGCGCTCGCGGTAGTGGTCGAGAACGGGGGTTTCGGGGCAGCTGCCGCCGCCCCGATCGCGCGCACCGTGCTCGATTACTACCTGCTGGGCAAGTTGCCCGCTCAGCCGAGCGCCCCGACGCGCACGGACGCGACCGCCAAGGAGAGCGACTGATGAACCCCGCCCTGTCCCCGCGCCGCCTCGCCGCACGGCTGTTTTCCGGCCTGGACGCGCCGCTGCTCGCAATCGTGCTGCTGCTTTCGGGCATCGGTCTGGCGACCCTGTACTCTGCCAGCTACGAAACGCCGCCGCGCATCATCGCGCAGCTGGTCAACTTCGCCGTCGCGCTGGCGGCGATGTGGGTTGTCGCGCAGATTCCGCCGCAGGTCCTGATGCGCTATGCGGTGCCGGTCTACCTCGCCGGCCTCGCGCTGCTGCTCGGCGTCGCGCTGTTCGGCGAGGTCGTGAACGGCGCGCGGCGCTGGCTGCATATCGGAGTGACCCGCGTGCAGCCGTCCGAGATCATGAAGATCGCCATGCCGCTCATGCTAGCGTGGTACTTCGAGCGCCACGAATCGACGATCAGGCTGAGGGATTTCGCCCTTGCCGGCATGCTGCTCGCGGTTCCGGTACTGCTGATCGCCCGCCAGCCCGATCTCGGCACGGCGCTGCTGGTGGCCGCGGCGGGTTTCTACGTCATCTTCTTCGCGGGAATCGGCTGGAAGGTGCTCACGACGCTCGCGTTGCTCGCGCTGGGCAGCGCGCTGCCCCTATGGGGCATGCTGCACGAGTACCAGCGCCGTCGCATCCTCACGCTCCTCGACCCGAGCCAGGATCCGCTCGGTGCCGGCTATCACATCATCCAGTCGACCATCGCCGTGGGCTCCGGCGGGATTGCCGGAAAGGGCTGGCTGCACGGAACGCAGGCGCACCTCGAATTCATTCCCGAGCGCAGCACCGACTTCATCTTTGCCGTGTTCTCGGAGGAATTCGGCCTCATCGGCAACTGCGTGCTGCTGCTTCTGTACGCGTTGCTCATCGGCCGCGGGCTGCTGATCGCCGCCGGCGCGCCGACGCTGTTCTCCAGACTGCTCGCCGGATCGGTCACGCTCACCTACTTTACGTATGCATTCGTCAACATGGGAATGGTCTCAGGCATCCTGCCGGTAGTCGGCGTGCCGCTGCCGTTCGTGTCCTACGGCGGCACCGCGCTCGCGACCCTCTTCGTCGGTATCGGCATCCTGATGAGCGTGCAGCGCCACCGCAAGCTCGTTCAGACCTGAGCCGACTTCTACCGCAAAGCAGCATCATCTTGAAACGGCGCACCGCATTATGGAACGCGGTGCGGGTAAGCCTTTGTAACCTATTGTTTCCTGCGTGGTTGAAGCGAGCGTATCGGATTGTTGCTGCGCGCCATTTGCGTGCGGTATGGTCGTTCCTAATCGCGTAGCGGACCCTTGGGTCCCAAGCGCGGGTTGACCGACGACTTCACCGATATAAGGACGACGATGGATCAAAGACAGCAAGAGATCGCCGAATTGAACAAGGACTGGGCGGAGAACCCGCGCTGGCAGGGCGTCAAGCGCGGCTACAAGGCCGAAGACGTGGTGCGGCTGCGCGGCAGCGTGCGCGTCGAGCACACGCTGGCGAAGCGCGGCGCCGAAAAGCTCTGGCAGATGGTACTCGAGCGGCCCTTCGTCAATTCGCTCGGTGCGCTCACCGGCAACCAGGCCATGCAACAGGTCAAGGCTGGAGTGCCGGCGATCTACCTCTCGGGCTGGCAAGTGGCCGCCGATGCGAACGATTCGCTGTCGATGTATCCCGACCAGTCGCTGTATGCGGTATCGAGCGTTCCCACGGTTGTCAGGCGCATCAACAATGCGCTGCTGCGCGCCGACCAGATCCAGTGGATGGAGGGCAAGGGCGACGTCGATTTCCTGGCGCCGATCGTCGCCGACGCGGAATCGGGCTTCGGCGGCGTCCTGAACGCCTTCGAGCTCATGAAAGCGATGATCGAGGCAGGAGCCGCCGGCGTGCACTTCGAGGACCAGCTCGCCTCGGTCAAGAAGTGCGGCCACATGGGCGGCAAGGTGCTGGTCCCGACGCAGGAAGCCGTGCAGAAGCTCGCCGCCGCGCGGCTCGCGGCAGACGTGATGGGCGTACCGACGCTGCTCCTCGCGCGCACCGACGCGGAAGCCGCCGACATCGTCACCAGCGACGTCGACGACAACGACAAGCCGTATCTCACCGGCGAGCGCACAGCAGAGGGCTTCTACCGCACGAGGAAGGGCTTCGAGCAGGCGCTGTCGCGCGGCCTCGCCTACGCGGAGTACGCCGACATGGTGTGGTGCGAGACGGGCACGCCGGATCTGGAATTCGCGAAGAAATTCGCCGAGGGAATCCGCCGCAAGTATCCGGGCAAGATGCTCGCCTACAACTGCTCGCCGTCGTTCAACTGGAAGCGCAATCTCGACGACGCCGCCATCGCCAAGTTCCAGCGCGAGCTCGGCGCGATGGGCTACAAGTTCCAGTTCATCACCCTCGCCGGCTTCCATGCGCTCAACTATTCGATGTTCGAGCTCGCCTACGGCTACGCGCGCAACAACATGAGCGCCTTCGTCGAGCTGCAGCAGAAGGAGTTCGCCGCGGCCGACAAGGGCTTTACGGCGGTCAAGCACCAGCGCGAAGTCGGAACTGGCTACTTCGACGAGGTGACCCAGATCGTGACAGCCGGCAAAGCCTCGACCACGGCGCTGCACGGCTCGACCGAGGACGAGCAGTTCTTCGACGAGCAGCTGGCGCGCAAGAAGGTGGCCTGAGTCAGGTGAACGCGGGAGCCCACCTCCTACGCGTACACGAGGAGCGCGCCGATCTCGCGCAAGGGGTCGCGCGCGCCATCCTCGCCGGATTCGACAAGCACTATCGCCTGTTTCGCGACGCGGCGCGCCAGGCAAAGCGCCATTTCGAGGCCGCGGACTGGGCGGCGATGCGCGCGCTCGCGCGCGAGCGCATCCAGATGTACGACCGCCGCGTACAGGAGGCGGTCGAGTCGGTGCTCGGCGCCTACCCGCAGGCCGCGCACGAGGAATCGCTCTGGCCGGCGATCAAGCTCGCATACATCGGGCTGTTGCACGAGCATCGTCAGCCGGAGTGCGCCGAAACCTTCTACAACTCGGTCGCCTGCCAGGTGCTGCACCGGCGCTATTACCGCAACGAGTTCATCTTCTGGCGGCCGGCGATCGCGACCGAGCATCTCGAGGGCGATGAGCCGAGCTACCGCTGCTACTATCCCCTCGGGCGAGGACTGCGCACCACGCTGCGCGCCATCCTGGCGGACTTCGCGCTCGCCAACCCGTTCGAAGATTTACGGCGCGACTTGCGCAGCGTGCTGCGCGCGCTGCGCGCGTACTTTCCGCGGCCCGCCAAGGCCTACCCCAGCCTGCAGGTCCAGGTGCTCGGGTCGCTCTTCTTCCGCAACAAGGCCGCCTACATCATCGGCAAGATCGTAAACGGGCCCCAAGAATATCCCTTCGCCGTGCCGATCCTGCAGAACGAGCGGCGCGAGCTCTTTCTCGACGCGCTGCTGCTCGATCCCGACCAGCTGCTGCTGCTGTTTTCGTTCGCGCGCGCCTACTTCCTCGTCGACATGGAGGTGCCGGCGGCGTTCGTCTCGTTCCTGCGCCAGCTGATGCCGAAAAAGCCGCGCGCCGAGCTTTACATGGCCGTCGGCCTGCAGAAGCAGGGCAAGACGCTCTTCTACCGCGACCTGCACTATCACTTGAAGCATTCGACCGACAATTTCGTCGCGGCGCCCGGCATCAAGGGCATGGTGATGCTGGTATTCACCCTGCCGTCCTTTCCCTACGTGTTCAAGGTCATCAGGGATCATTTCGCGCCGCCCAAGGAGCTGGACCGGCAAACGGTCAAGGACAAGTACCTGCTGGTCAAATACCACGACCGGGTCGGCCGCATGGCCGACACGCTCGAGTATTCGCTCGTCGCCCTGCCGCGCGAGCGATTCGCCCCGGAGCTGGTCGCAGAATTGATGGCGAATGCCGCCTCGTCCGTCGAATTCGAGGGCGATCAGATCGTCATCAAGCACATGTACATCGAGCGGCGCATGGTCCCGCTGAACCTGTACGTCGAGGAGGCAGCACGCGAAGGGGACGAGCCGCGCCTGCGGCATGCGCTGGTCGAATACGGCAATGCGATCAAGGAGCTCGCGGGCGCCAACATCTTCCCCGGCGACATGCTGCTCAAGAACTTCGGCGTGACGCGGCACAACCGCGTGGTGTTCTACGACTACGACGAGATCGCCTACCTGACCGAATGCAACTTCCGGCGCATCCCGGCGCCGACGAGCTACGAGGACGAGATGTCCGCCGAGCCCTACTGGTCCGTCGGCCCAAGCGACGTCTTTCCCGAGCAATTCGAGCGCTTCCTGGTCGCCGACCCGCATTCGCGCGCGCTGTTCATGCAGTACCACGGCGATCTCACCGATCCCGCGTTCTGGGCGCGCAAGCAGGCGCGGGTGAGAAGCGGCATCCAGGAAGACGTCTTTTCCTACCCGGAAGCGATGCGCTTCCGGCGCCGCCCTCAGCCAACGGGATAGAGCGCCTCCGGGCCGCGCCTGGCGCCCCGCACGGCGACGCGCTTGGCGCGCGCACCGGCGCCCGCCTCGATGGTCACGTCGCGCGGCGCCGCACCGAGGCGCTCGGCGAGGAATTCGATCAGCGCGGCATTCGCCTGTCCCGCCACCGCGCGCGCCGCGAGCCGCAGCTTGAGGCGCCCGCCGTGCAGTCCCGCGACCTCGGTGCGCGCCGCGCCGGGCTGCACGTGCAGCTCAAGCAACAGTCGGTCGCCCTCGGCACGGTGCCAGCTGGTCAGAACGTACCTCCTCCGGCAAGCAAGCGCAGGTACCAGATCGGGATCAACAGAACCTGCAGCACGATCAGCAGCACGAGCGGCGACAGGTCGACATTCGCGATCGGCGGCAGCACGCGGCGCAGCGGCCGCAGAAACGGCCGGGTCAGCGCATCGAAGACCGGCCCGAGCGGAGTTTCGGGATTCACCCAGGACAGGATTGCCTGCACCACGACCGCGAAGCTGAGAATGTAGACGCTGAAGCGCAGGAGGTCGATCAGCGCGACCACGGCGAGCGCCGCGATGCCGGGAGCGGGCCGGCTGAGCGCCGCGAGCAATACCAGGGCGATCAGCTGCAACAGCCAGGCGGCAACCACGCTGGCCAGGTCGAGCCCCGCGAGCGGCGGAAT
>DASPRB010000048.1:0-10726 GCA_035624675.1 Burkholderiales bacterium | reverse complement strand
GGCGACGCGATCAACGCGTCAGGTCAGTGGAGCGACCAGGCCGAGATTTCGGGACGCTGGAGCAAGAGGCTCTAGGGCGCGGCGCTACTTGCTCGCGGCGTCGGCGGCGTCCTGCTCGGCGTCGACGTGCTGCTGCTCCTGCTGCATTGCGCCGTTGATGTTCTGCTGCATATGCTGCATGGTCTTCTGGCCCTGCTCCAATTCCTGCTTCTTGAGCGAGGCGACGGTGGCCGCGGTCGTGGCGGTATCCGCGCCGCAGCCGGCCAGCGCGGCGAGGACGGCGATTGCGACGAGCGTTCTCATGGCTGCCCTCCGAACCGAACGAGTGAGGACACGATACGCCCCTCCCCGCGCGCGCGCCGCCAACTTGATCACGCTGCGCGGCTGTCCCGACGAATGGCGGGCGCCGCGCGACGGCAGGCGCGCAGCGCCTACAGTCCCGCCTGGGCCAGCAACTGGAGGAGCCTCTTCCTCTGCGGCGCGCTCGCCAGCGGGTAGGTCTTGAGCCAGTTGCGCACCGCGAAGCCCTCCTCGCGCACGCGGATCTGGTCCGCCTGCCATTCCGCGCCGCTGCGATCGCCGCTCGCCACGAGCGCGGCGGTGAGGAACACGCGCGTTTCAATATTGTCAGGATTGCGCGCGTTCGCCTCGCGCAGGTTGATCAGAGCCTGCTCGAGGTCGTCTTCGAACAGATAGGCCCTGCCGAGCAGCAGGTAGTAGAGGTAGCCCCCGTCCGGGTTGAGACGCAGCGCCGTGCGCAGCAACGGCACCGATTTCGCGGGCTGCCCGATATAGGTGTAGATGCCGCCCATCAGGGCGTAGGCGTCCGCGTAGGAGGGATTCAGCTGGATAGCCTTTTCGAGCGAGGCGATCGCCTCGTCGTAGCGGCGGCTCTGCGTGTGCACGAAGCCGAGCGCCCAGTACACCTCCGGGATCCCGGGATCGATCTGGCGGGCGGACTCGGCGAGCTGCAAGGCCCTGGCGAGCACGGCGGTCGAGCCGCTCGAGCGCTGATAGCGGTACTCCATCGCGTAGGTCATCGCTAGCCCCGCGTAGGCGCGCGCGAACTTCGGATCGAGCGCGAGCGCCTTCTCGTACATGGCGCGCGCGCGCAGGTTCTCCTCCGGCCTGCGCACCAGGAACAGCGCCTGGGCGCGCAGGAAGTCGTCGTAGGCCTCGAGGCTTCCGGTGTAGCGCTGCGCGAGCCGCTGCCGCTCGGCGTCGGTGATCCGGGCCGGCAGCTGCTCGAGCAGCACGCGGTCGATCTCGTTCTGCAAGGCGAACAGCTCGCCGTAAGGCCGCTCGAAGCGCTGCGCCCAGAGCTGCTCGCCCGTGCGCGAGTCGCTCAGCCGTACGTTGATCCGCAACGTCGCGCCCTCGCGCTGGACACTGCCCGAGACGACGTAGCGCGCGCCGCTCGCCGAGCTGATCACGCGCAGTCCAGAAATGCGCGACAGGTCGGTCATGAGGTCGCTGCCGATGCCGCGCGCGAGGTATTCCCGGTCGTGGGCCGGCCCCAGCGTCTCGAAGGGCAGCACCGTCATCGTGATCGGCGCCGTCCTGACCTCGTCGGCCGGCCCGACGGAGGCGGCGCCGCTGCGCGGCGTCGCTGGCGGCCGTACCAGCGCATGCACTGCGACCGCGCCGGCCGCGATCGCGACAAGCACCGCGGCGGCCAGCGCGAGCGGGCGCCTCGTGCGCACCGCCGGTCCCCCGACCGGCGCGACCAGGCGGTAGCCCCGCTTGGAAATCGTCTCGATGTAGGACGGCGCGCGCGGGTTGTCGCCGAGCGCCCTGCGCAGCTTGATGATGCTCTGCGTCAGGGCTTCGTCGCCGACCACCACGCCCGGCCAGACCGCGGCGAACAGCTGCTCGCGGCTCACCACTTCGCCGGCATGGCGCGCCAGCACGACGAGGACCTCCATCGCCTTCGGCTCGAGGCGCAGCCTGTCGCCGGTGCGGCGCAACTCGTTGGTCGCGGGATCCGCCGACCATTCGCCGATCTGGAGAGCCTGCATGGCCACGCTGATCGCCCCCGGGCGCAAAGAATCGTGCGTGGATTTTGCTACAGAAGCAGATTCTTAGGAAAAGCGTAGGCGTTTGTTCGGGACCTCGCGCCGCCCGCGCGAGCAGATTCGCGGCTCCATCAACCAAGGAGGTCCCGATGAAGCTGCATTTCCTTCGTTCGATTGCGATCACCGCCTGCTCGCTGGGCCTGCTCGCGGCGCCGGCCATGGCCGCAGAGCGGCTGAACATCAAGCCGCTGGCCGAAAAGAAAGTAGTGGAGCTGCCGAAAGGCGAGCTCTACTGGCGGATCGAAAATTTCGGCACGGCCGAGCAGGCCCAGGCCGCGGCGAGCCCCTGGTCGCTGGTCGCCGAGGCCGACGGCAAGGTGTGGCTGTTCACGCTCGGCCCAGCCGGCGCGTCGTCGGCGAACGGGCACAAGGTCGCCGAGGTGGGACCGATCAAGCGCATCGCTGCGGCGCAATATCTGCTCAGGATAAACGAGGCGACCGGCGCCCCGGGCAGCGCCACGCCCGTGCACAACCATCCCGGTTCCGAGGCCTTCTTCGTCCTGCAGGGCGAGCAGAGCATCCGCGGCCCGCACGGGACGCAGCGCGTCGAGGCCGGCCATCCCGAAGCCGGCCAGAGCCCAGGCCAGGCCATGCAGGTCTCGAGCACGGGTTCGACCGACCTGCGCTCTCTGGTGATGTTCGTGGTCGACGCCGGCAAGCCGTTCTCGTCGCCCGCAAAACTGCCGTGAGGCGGCTCGCGCTGCGCAAGGCGCCGGGTCAGAAATGGTAGGCGATGCGCAGCGTGCCGAAATTCAGCCCGTCATTGGGCAGCTTGATGTCGCCGTTCGATAGGTGCTGGGCGCGCGCGCCGATTTCCCAGGCGTCGTGCGCCCCGAAGCGCAGCCCGACCCCCAGGAACTCGCCGAACTGGAACGCCGTGCTGAAGTGCAGCTCGTCCTGCAGCGCGATATGCGATAGGAGATTGACCCCGACCCCCAGCTCGGCGAACGGCCTGTGCGCGACGCCGGGCCACTCGAGCCGGGCGGCCGGGGTCGCTCCGATCGCGGCGACTCTCTGGTAGCCGGACTCGCTCGACCGGAGTCCCTCGATGTCCTTCAGCTCGAGCTCGACATGGGGCGTGACGCGCCACGTTTCGCGCTCGATGAGGGGCGAGGCGCCGTCCCACACCGCCGCGATGGCGAAGATGTTCGTGCGCTCGCCGTGCCCGGCCGAAATGGCCACGCTCATCGCGTGGGCGGCGGGGGCAGCGAGCGCTGCCAGCGCCGCGACGAGCGCGAGCAGCGGCCTCAGGCGTCGATCCTGTCCCAGTCGATGCGCGGGTCGGGGGTGCGTGCGAGCGCCTCGCGCACCCAGGCGGCGTGCACCTGCTCTTCCTGCGCCATCTCGGCCGCGAGGTCGCACAGGCGCGCATCGCTCGCCTCGGCCCGCACGTGCTCGAAGAAGTTCTGCGCGCGCAGCTCCGCGGCGAGCGCGATCTCGAGCGCGTCGCTCGGCGTCATCAGCCGGAATACGAGGTCGTGCGCGGCGGTCTCGGGTGCGCCCGCGTCGAGCCAGGCGTAGTCTCCCGGCGCGGGGCTCGGCAGCAGCATGCCTCGCGTCTCGTTCTCGAGCTGCGCCGCATGCTGGCCCTCGAAGCCGGCCAGCTCGCGGAACAGCCTCGCCGCCGCGTCGTTGCCCTCGTCGTCCATGCGCGCGGCGAACTCCCGGTAGCGCGCCGCCGCCTCGCGCTCGATGGCGAGCGCGTGCGCGTAGAGCTCCGCGGCCGAACGGATGTTCCGGGTGTCGTCCATGGCGTCCTCCTGTGGAGCGAGTCTCCGCCCGCCGCAGACGGACGTTTTGACCGGCATCAAGCGGCGCGCGATTCCTCCTGGCGCGGGCGCAGGTCGATGCCCGCCTGGTAGACCCCTTCCCAGTCGAGCCGCGGATCGGGCTCGGCGCGCAGCGCGCGCTCGAGCTCGGCAACGCGCCGGTGCGCGTCGAGCGCCATCTCCACCGCGAGCTTCACGCCTTCCGCATCGCGCATGCCGTTCGCGGCGAGCAGGAAGAACTCCGCCACCCGGTGCTCCGCCGCGCAGGCGAGCGCCAGCGCGTCGCGCGGCGTCTGCGGCATGAGCGGGAAGCTCACCTCCATGTAGGCCGGCGACGCGGTGAAGAACCAGGCGTACTCCCAAGGGGAGATCTCGGGCAGCTCGAGGTCGGCCGCCTCGCTTTCGAGCGCCTCCAGGCGCCCGCGGCGCTCGAGCTTGCGGAAGAGCCTGGCGACGCTGGCGATGCCGAGGTCGAGCATCCACTCGGCGAACTGGCGGTAACGCGACTGCGCTTCGCGCTCCATCGCGATCGCATGCGCGAACAATTCGGCTGCAGACGTTGGGATGAGCTGCTGGGCCATGTGCACCCTCCTTTAGCGAGACAACAACGGAGTGGACTGGCCGAGGAGCCTATCGGTTCATTCTTAACCTACGATTAACCTAATGTAAAAAATTCGTGAAGCTTGTCGCCGCGCGGCGACTGTTCACGCGAGCGGCGCGGCGATGAGCCACGCGCCCCACGCGGCGAGCGCGACGCCGAGCGCTCGATCGAGCGCACGCCCCCACGGGAGCAGGCGCTCCGCGAGCACGTACATCGAAATGATCGCGGCCCACGCGAAGCTCATCGTGCCGGCGACGAACAAGATCGTCATGACGAGCCAGCAGCAGCCGACGCACCAGCCGGCATAGCGCAGTCCCATTGCGAATGAGCCGACCACGCCATCGCGCCACGAAGTCATCATGAAGCCGAGCGGCGAGCGGCAGCGCGCCACGCAGCCCGCCTTGGCGGGCGACCACTGCCACGCGCCCGCGGCGACGAGCAGCGCGCCGGCAAGCCGGCCGCTGCCCAGGCGCATGTCCATCGTGAGCAGGCCCCCGTGTTGCAGCGCCCAATTCGCGAGCGCGTAGGCCACGCCGATCGCGCTCCACGCGGCCAGATAGCCGGCGAGGTAGGCGCCGGAGGCGAGCGGCCGCCGCGCCATGCGCGCGTGCAGCAGGTAGGACGGCGCGGCCGCCGGCACCATCATCGCCGCCATCATCGACGCCCACATGAGCGCGAGTGCGCCGAGGCCCATCTGCATGTCGGGCATCGCCATGTGCAGGGCCATGCCGCGCCCCACCTGCACGAACCATGCCCAGGCGAGCAGGCCGATGAGCACGATCGCGGCAAGCGGCAGCATCCGGCCTTTCATGTCCATCGCGCTCTCCTCGCTAGAGTAGAATTCGTCTTGAAAATCAGCGTCCCATCCGGAATGTCCGCTCCCGCACGCAAGTCCCAGCAGGCCCCCTCGACCTCCAATTTCATCCGCCAGATTATCGAGCGCGACCTCGAGAGCGGCAAGCACGCGAGCGTGCGCACCCGCTTCCCGCCCGAGCCGAACGGTTACCTGCACTTCGGCCACGCCAAGTCGATCTGCCTGAATTTCGGCCTGGCCGCGCAGTACGGCGGCGTGTGCCACCTGCGCTTCGACGACACCAACCCGACGAAGGAGGAGCAGGAGTACGTCGACGCGATCATCGACGCCGTGAAGTGGCTCGGCTTCGACTGGGGCGCGCACCAGTACTTCGCCTCGGACTACTTCGAGCGCTTCTACCGCTTCGCCGAGAACCTGGTCGAGCGCGGCCTCGCCTACGTCGACTCCCTGTCGGCCGACGAGATGCGCGTGCTGCGCGGCACGCTGACCGAGCACGGCCAGGAGAGCCCCTGGCGCGGGCGCCCGGCGGCGGAGAACCTGCGCCTGCTTCGGGAGATGCGCGACGGCAAGCATCCCGACGGGGCCATGGTGCTGCGCGCCAAGATCGACATGAAGTCGCCGAACATCAACCTGCGCGACCCGGTGATGTTCCGCATCCGCCACGCCGAGCACCACCGCACGGGCGGCAAGTGGTGCATCTACCCCACCTACGACTGGGCGCACGGCGTCTCGGACGCGATCGAGTGCATCACGCACTCGATCTGCACGCTCGAGTTCGAGGATCACCGCCCGCTGTACGACTGGTTCAACGAGCGCCTCGCCGAAGGCGGGCTGCTCGAGCGGCCTCTGCCGCGGCAGATCGAGTTCGCGCGCCTGAACCTCAGCAACGTGCTGCTCTCGAAGAGAAAGCTCATCCAGCTCGTCGAGGAGCACCACGTCGAGGGCTGGGACGATCCGCGCATGCCGACGCTCGCCGGCGCGCGCCGGCGCGGCTACACGCCGGAGGGCTTCCGCGCCTTCGCCGAGCGCATCGGCGTGGCCAAGGCCGACTCGTGGATCGACTTGTCGATCCTCGAAGACTGCATGCGCGAGCATCTGAACGAGATCGCGCCGCGGCGCATGGCGGTGCTCGACCCGGTGAAGCTGGTGATCGACAACTACCCGGAGGACCGGGAGGAGACCTGCGAGGTGCCGAACCACCCGCAGAAGCCCGACTGGGGCAAGCGCCAGGTGCCGTTCGGGCGCGAGCTGTGGATCGAGCGCGAGGACTTCTCCGAGAAGCCGCCGAAGGGCTACTTCCGCCTCGCGCCCGGCGCCGAGGTGCGCCTGCGCTACGCCTACGTCGTGAAGTGCACCGGCATCGAGAACGGCGTCGTGCACTGCAGCTATCACCCCGACTCGAAGTCGGGCACGGCGGGCGCCGACCGCTACAAGGTGAAAGGCAACATCCACTGGGTGAGCGCGAAGCACGCGCACGCGGCCGAAGTGCGGCTCTACGACCGGCTGTTCTCCGTGCCGCAGCCCGAGGGGGTCGAACACCTCAACCCGCACTCGAAGAAAGTGATCACCGCGCAGCTCGAGCCGGCGCTCGACGCCGCCCGCCCGGAGGAGCGCTTCCAGTTCGAGCGGCACGGCTATTTCGTCGCCGACCGCCTCGATCCGCACGCCTTCAACCGCACGGTTACACTACGCGATTCGTGGCAGAAGTGACATGACCAAGCGCCCCATAGACGTAGACGCCGCCAGGAAGCTGGTGGACGAGATCCGGCAGAACCTGGACGCCCTGCCCACGGACAGCGCGCGCCAGGCGGCGCTGCGCGCCGAGGTCGAGGCGCTGCGCGTGCTGCTCGAGCGCGAGGACGCGGCGCACCCGGAGATCGCCGACCGCATGCGTTCGGTGCACGGGCAGTTCGACCGCTACAAGGAGGAGCTGCAGGCCGAAGGGCTGCGCGTCGGCATGTTCCTCTCGGCGATCGGCCGCATGATCGGCCTGGACTGAGCGCGCCTCAGGCGAACGCCAGGTCCGGCTCCAGCCCGAGCAGGTAGCGCCCGACCGTCTCGAAGTGCGCGCGGCGGCCCTGCAGCTGCTGCGCGACGGTATGCAGGTCGCGGAAGCGGCGCTCGAACGCGTTGCGCTCGAAGATCGCCGTGGCGCCCGCCGCATGATAAGCGGCATCGCCCGCCGCCACCGCCTCCTTGAGCGCCTGGCTGCCGGCGAGCCGGATCTGCATGCGCCGCTCGAGCGTGAGCTCGTTCTTCGCCTCCACCTCGCGCCACACCTCGGCGAGTGTTCCCATCAGGTACATGCGCGCCGCGCGCAGTTTGCCCTCGGCCTGCGCGAGATCGGTCTGGAACAGCGCGCTCTCGCGCAGCTGGCTCTTGTAGCCGCGCGGCGTCTTCTCCAGCGCGAGCGCGACCAGCGCGTCGACGAGCGCGCGCGCGAGCCCCAGCGCGACGCCGGCGAAGGCGGCGGCGAACATCGACGCGGTGGGCATGCAGTACAGCGGCGAGCGGATGCGCCGCTCGGCCTGGTCGTCGCGCGCCACGCTGAAGGCGCCGGGCACGTAGAGATCCTTCACGGTGTAGGCGTCGCTCGCCGTGCCGCGCAACCCGACCACCTGCCAGATGTCGCTCATCTGCGCCTGGTCGGCGCGGAACAGCATCGTGCGCCCGCCGTTCGTGCCCTCGATCGCGCAGTAGCCGCCGAGCCAGCTCGCGTGGCGCCCGCCGCTCGCGAACGCGAACGAGCCGTTCATGCGGTAGCCGTCCTTCTCCTTGCGCGCGCGCGCGTTCGGCCCCGGCCCCCAGGCGAGCACCGCGCGCGGGTCGCGTGCGAACATCTCCTCGGCCACCGCCGGCTCGACGAAGGCCGCGACCATAGCGCAGATCGCGTTCTGCGCGAGGCACCAGGCGGTGCTCGCGTCGTGGCGCGCGATCTCCTCGATCGCCGCGACGAAGCTCACCGGATCGGTCTCGCCGCCGCCGTAGGCCCGCGGCAGGAGCTGCCTGAACCAGCCGCCGGCGTGCAGCGCCTCGAGCAGCTCCTCGGGCAGCCGCCGGTCCGCCTCGATCGCGTCGGCCGAGCGCGCGGCGAGCGCGCCGAGCGCCGCCAGCTCCTTCACGCGCGCTCCGCGTGCGGCTCGCCCCAGGGCGCGGCGTCGTAGCCCGGCGCGTAGTCGACGTTCGACTGCGCCGGGTTGCGGTTGACGAGCGGCCGCGCGTACAGCGGGTGGCGCATGCTGCGCACCTCGTGCTCGAGCTGGAACAGCACCTTGCCGCTCGCCGGATCGACCAGGTCGACGAAGCGGTACTGGTGCTGGTCGCTCTCCTCGCTGACCAGGCCGTGCTCGAGCAGCCTGCGGTGCGGGCCGGAGAAATCGGCGATGTAGACCTGCACGTGGTGTCCGTCGTAGGCCGGGATCGGGCGCTCCGTCTCGCGATACACGAGCTCCTGCTGCGCCCCGGCCGGCACGTGCGCCGCGCGCTCGTCGGCCGCGAAGCGCGCCGGCGCGCCGACGATCTCGCGGTAGAAGCGCGCGATGCCTTCGGCCGCGCCCGGCGGCACGTCCAGCTCGACGTAGGGCATGCCGAGACGCACCGGCCCGAAGCGCGGCGCGGGCTCGTGGCAGCGGATGACATTGCCCCAGGGGCTGACGGCCTCGACGCAGTCCGCGTGCTCGGCGAAGGCGAAGCGCGTGCCCTCGAGCGCGCGTTTAACGCTGGCGAGCCGTGCGAGCAGCGCCTCGCGCCCGGGCAGCACGATGCCGACGCGCCCGCGCAGCACCTCGGGCTTGCGGGTCGGCAGGTGGAACTGGCTGCGGCCGACGTTCACCCACATGTTACCGGTGCCGGTCATCAGGTACGGGTCGCGCGTCAGGCCGAGGCCGGCGACGTAGAACAGGGTCGCGAGCTGCTGGTCGGGGATGCGCGTGTTGACGTGCTCGAGCGCGACGATGTTGCCCAGGTCTTCGGCGGCGCGGTCGTAGTTCTGCATGGGCGGCAAGATTGCCGCATGCCATGGCGCTTGGCAATCGGGAGATAATCGCTCTGCGAAAGGGGGATCAGCTTGCACACCGCCGCCGTACCCGAGGGCTTCCGCGCCCTCAATCTGCCGCGCAATCCTTTCATCGAGGCAAACGGGCCACTCTACGGGCGGCTCGAGGGCGAGGCCTTCGTGCTCGGGTTCCTGTGCGAAACGAAGCACTGCAACCCGATGCTGGTGTGCCACGGCGGCATGCTGGCGACGCTCGCCGACATGCTGCTACTTCTCGGCACCAACATCCAGACGAAGCTCGGCCAGTTCCTGCTCACCGTGAGCCTGGACGTCGACTTCCTCGCGCCGGTGAAGGTCGGCCACTGGCTCGAGGGCAGGACTGAAGTGCTGCGCGCGGGCAAGAGCCTCATCTTCTCGCAGGGGCGCATGACGGTGGGGGGCGAGACGGTCGCGCGCGCGAACGCGGTGCTCAAGCCGAGCGGCAAGCCGCTCGCCGACTTCGCCTCTGGGCGCTACTTCGCCTGACATGGCGGGCGCGCGCAGCCACCGCGTCGTCGTCATCCGGGGCGACGGCATCGGCCCGGAGCTGGTCGACGCAGCGCTCCTCGTGCTCGCCGCGGCGCAGGAAGCCTCGGGCTTCCGCCTCGAGCTCGACCTGCGCGAAGGCGGCGCGGGCCTGTACCGCACGAGCGGCGCGAGCCTCGCGCCCGGCACCCTGGAAGCGATCAAGCAGGCGGACGCCGCGATGAAGGGCCCGGTCGGGCTGCCGGAAGTGCGGCTGCCCGACGGCACCGAGGCCGGGCTGCTCGGCGGCGTGCTGAGGATCGGCCTGGACGCCTACGCGAACGTCCGGCCGGTGCGCCTGCTGCCCGGCGTGGAGGCGCCGCTGAAGGCGAAGCCGGGCGAGATCGACTACGTCATCGTGCGCGAGAACACCGAGGGCCTGTATCTCTCGCGCGGCAAGGGCGTCGGCAACGACCGGGCGATGGCCGACACGCTGCTCGTCACGCGCGAGGGCGTCGAGCGCGTCGCGCGCTATGCCTTCGAGCTCGCGCGCCGGCGCGGGCGCGCGAAGCGCGTCACCTGCGTCGACAAGGCGAACGTGCTTGCGTCGCTGGCTTTCTTCCGGCGCGTGTTCGACGAGGTGGGCGAAGCCTACCCGGACGTCGCGCGCGAGCACCTGTACGCCGACGCCGCTGCGCAGGCGCTGGTGCTCGCGCCGCAGCGCTTCGACGTGCTGGTGATGGAGAACTTCCTCGGCGACATCCTCTCCGACCTGGGCGGTGCCACCGTCGGCGGCATCGGGCTATGCCCCTCCGGCAACATCGGCGACCGCCATGCCTATTTCGAACCGATCCACGGCTCGGCGCCCGATCTCGCCGGCAAAGACAAGGCCAACCCGGTGTCGCAGGTGCTGTGCGCGGCGATGATGCTCGAGCACCTGGGCGAGGCGGATGCCGCTGCGCTCGTCCG
>DASPRB010000029.1:0-8904 GCA_035624675.1 Burkholderiales bacterium | reverse complement strand
CGAGTCCGGCGACTACGAGCGCGCCTGGCGCCTGCTCGTCGAGGAGAACCCGCTGCCCGCGGTGATGGGGCGCGTGTGCTACCACCCCTGCGAGAGCGCGTGCAACCGCGGCCGGCTGGACGCCGCGGTCGGCATCAACTCTGTCGAGCGCTTCCTCGGCGACTACGCGCTCGACAAGGGCTGGAGGTTCGATCCGCCCGCGGCGCGCTCGGGGAAGCGCGTGCTGGTGGTCGGCGCGGGCCCTTCGGGGCTGTCGGCCGCGTATCATCTCGCGCGCCTCGGCCACGCGGTGGCGATCCACGAGGCCGGCCCAGTGGCGGGCGGCATGATGCGCTTCGGCATCCCGAAGTACCGCCTGCCGCGCGAGGTGCTGGAGGCCGAGGTGCGCAGGATCCTCGCGCTCGGCGTCGAGCTGAAGCTGAACGCGAAAGTGGACCACATCCTCGACACGATGAAGGCAGGCGGCTTCGACGCCGCCTTCCTCGCGGTTGGCGCGCACATCGGCAAGCGCGCCTACATTCCGGCCGGCGCCTCGGCGCGCATCCTCGATGCGGTGTCGGTGCTGCGCAGCATGGAAGGCGCGGACAAGCCGCTCCTCGGGCGGCGCGTGGTGGTGTACGGCGGCGGCAACACGGCGATCGACATGGCGCGCACCGCCAAGCGACTGGGCGCCACCGATGCGATCATCGTCTACCGCCGCACGCGCGAGAAGATGCCGGCGCACGAATCCGAGCTCGAGGAGGCTCTGCAGGAGGGCGTGCTCGTCAAGTGGCTGTCGACCATCAAGCAGGCGGGCGAGGGCGCGCTGGTGGTGGAGAAGATGAAGCTCGACGAGACGGGCTTTCCGCAGCCGACCGGCGAGCTCGAGACGCTCGAGGCCGACTCGCTCGTGCTCGCGCTCGGCCAGGACGTCGACCTGTCGCTGCTCGAGGGCGTGCCGGGGCTGGAGGTCGCCGATGGCGTAGTCAAGGTCGGGCCGAACATGATGACCGGGCGCGCGGGCATCTTCGCCGGCGGCGACATGGTACCCTCGGAGCGCACCGTGACGGTCGCGGTCGGGCACGGCAAGAAAGCCGCGCGCCACATCGACGCCTGGCTGCGCGCTACGATGTACGCCAAGCCGCCCGCGCACGAGCTCGCCGACTTCGAAGAATTGAACACCTGGTACTACTCCGACGCGCCGAAGACCTTGCAGCCGGCGCTCGATGCCGTGCGCCGGCAGTCGACCTTCGAGGAGGTGCTCGGCGGGCTGGACGAGTCGAACGCTCTGTACGAAGCGCGCCGCTGCCTCTCTTGCGGCAACTGCTTCGAGTGCGACAACTGCTACGGCGTGTGCCCGGACAACGCGGTGATCAAGCTCGGGCCCGGGCTGCGCTTCCGCTTCAACTACGACTACTGCAAGGGCTGCGGCCTGTGCGCGGCCGAGTGCCCCTGCGGCGCGATCCGGATGGTGCCGGAGGAGGTGTGACGCCGGAAGCGCGGACCTGGCACGCACTCGAAGTCGACGCTGCGCTGGCGGCGCTCGACACGAAAAAAGAAGGTTTAAGTGAAGAGCAAGCCAGCGCGCGCCTGGAACGGTACGGCCCCAACCGCCTGCCGCCGCCGGCGCGGCGCGGCGCGCTCGCGCGCTTTTTCGCGCAGTTCCACAATCTGCTGATCTACGTCCTGATCGCCTCGGCGGCGATCACCGCCGCGCTCGGCCACGCGGTGGACGCTTCGGTGATCGCGGGGGTGGTGATCATCAACGCAATCGTCGGCTTCATCCAGGAAGGCAAGGCCGAGCAGGCGCTCGAGGCGATCCGCAACATGCTCTCGCTCGCGGCGCTCGCGCTGCGCGACGGCGCGCGGCGCGTGCTGCCCGCCGAGGAGCTGGTGCCGGGCGACGTGGTGCTGCTCGCTCCCGGCGACAAGGTGCCGGCCGACCTGCGCCTGTTCGAGGCGAGGAACCTCAGGATCGACGAAGCCGCGCTCACCGGCGAATCGGTGCCGGTGGAGAAGTCGAGCGCGCCGGTCGAGGCCGACGCGCCGCTCGGCGACCGCGCCGCGATGGCCTGGTCCGGCACGCTCGTCACCTACGGCCAGGGGCGCGGCGTGGTGGTGGCCACCGGAGCCGCGACCGAGCTCGGGCGCATCAGCGCGCTGCTCGAGAAGGTGGAGGAGATCTCGACGCCGCTGCTGCGCCAGATCGGGCGCTTCGGGCGCTGGCTCACCGGCGCGATCCTCGCCGTCTCCGCCGCGACCTTCGCGCTCGGCTATTTCTGGCGCGGCTTCGCCGCCGCCGACATGTTCCTCGCCGCGGTCGGCATCGCGGTGGCGGCGATTCCCGAGGCGCTGCCGGCGATCATGACGATCACGCTGGCGATCGGCGTGCGCCGCATGGCGCGGCGCAACGCCATCGTGCGCCGCCTGCCGGCGGTCGAGACGCTCGGCTCGGTGACCGTGATCTGCTCGGACAAGACCGGCACGCTCACCAAGAACGAGATGGCGGTGCACGAGGTGGTGCTCGGCGCGGCGACCGAGCGGGAGTTCGCGCGCGCCGCGCTGCTGTGCAGCGACGGTATCGATCCCACCGAGCTTGCGCTCGAGGCGCTCGCCGGAAAGGCGGGGCTGAACCCGCTGCGCGAGTACGCCGAGTGGCCGCGCCTGGACGCGATCCCGTTCGAGTCCGAGAACCGCTACATGGCGACGCTGCACCACGCGCCCGACGGCACGCACGCGATCTTCGTCAAGGGCGCGCCCGAGCGCATCCTCGAGATGTGCGACGCCGCCGCCTGGCGCGACAAGGTCGAGCGGCTCGCGCGCGCCGGCATGCGCGTGCTGGCGGTCGCCGGGCGGCGCGCGCCCGACTCCCAGGAGCGCCTCGAGCTCGCCGACGTCGATGGCGGCTTCGCGCTGCTCGGCCTGGCGGGCATCATCGACCCGCCGCGCGAGGAGGCGATCGCGGCGGTGCGCCAGTGCCGCGAAGCGGGCATCCGCGTCAAGATGATCACCGGCGACCACGCGGTGACCGCGGTCGCGATCGCCGGCATGCTCGGCATCGAGCGCGAGGACGTGCTCGCGCGCGCCAGCCCCGAGGACAAGCTCAGGCTGGTGAGCGCGCTGCAGGCCGAGGGCGAGGTGGTGGCGATGACCGGCGACGGCGTGAACGACGCGCCGGCGCTCAAGCGCGCCGACGTCGGCGTGGCGATGGGCGGGAAGGGCACCGAGGCCGCCAAGGAGGCCGCCGACATGGTGCTCGCCGACGACAACTTCGCCTCGATCGAGCGCGCGGTCGAGGAAGGCCGCACGGTGTACGACAACCTGAAGAAGACGATCGTCTACCTGCTGCCCACGAACGGCGGCGAGGCGCTCGCGGTGATCGGCGCGGTCGTGCTCGGCATGACGCTGCCGATCACGCCGGTGCAGATCCTGTGGATCAACATGGTGACCGAGACGACGCTGTCGCTCGCGCTCGCCTTCGACCCGACCGAGGCGGGCGTCATGCGCCGCCCGCCGCGCGACCCGCGCGAGCCGCTGCTCTCCGGCTACCTCGTGTGGCGCATCGTGTTCGTGTCGCTGCTGCTGTTCGGCGGCACGCTCGGACTGTTCCTGTGGGAGGTGCAGCACAGCGGCGACGTGTTCGCTGCGCGCGCCGCCGCGGTGAACGCGCTGGTGATGGGCGAGATCGTGTACCTGTTCAACAGCCGGCGCCTGACGGAAAGCGCGCTAAACGCCGACGCGCTGTTCGGCAACCGCGTCGCGCTCGTCGCGGTCGCCGTGCTCGCGGCGCTGCAGCTCGGTTTCACCTACCTCGCGCCGATGCAGGCGCTGTTCGGCACCGCGGCGATGGACGCGACCGCGTGGGCGCTCGTGCTCGCCTTCGGCGTGGGCGCCTTCCTGCTGGTCGAGCTGGAAAAATATCTTCTCAGACGGAGGCGCGCGTGAAGCTCTGGCAAAAGCTGTGGCTGCTGTTCACCGTGATCTGGGTGGGGCTCAGCCTGCTCAACCTCGGCATCATGTTCGCGGCGGGCGAGGCCGAGCCGGACAAGGCCGCGACGCTCGCCGTGCTCGCGGTCGCGCTGCCCGCCGCCCTGTACCTCGCCGCCTGGGCGTGGAACGCCTGGCGCGCGCGGCGCAGCTAGCGCTTTTTCTTCGCCGCGAGGAAGGCGCCGATCAGGCGGCGCGGCTCGTCGCCCGCGTAGGCGGCGGCGAACTCGTCGATGCTTGCGCGCACGCACTCCTCGAGCGGCGCCTCCTCCCACAGCTTGCACAGGCGCTTCTGCGCGCGCAGCGCCGCGTCGCCCGCGGCGAGCAGCGCGTCGAGCGCGGCGTCGACCTGCGCGTCCAGCGCGCCCGGCGCGGCGACGCGCTCGACCAGGCCCCAGGCGAGCGCCTCGCGCGCGTCGATCGACTCGCCCGTCAGCACCAGCCAGCGCGCGCGCCCCGCGCCCACCAGGCGCGGCAGCAGCGCGGCTTCCACCACCGAGGGGATGCCGAGGCGCACTTCGGGCATGCCGAACTGCGCGTGCGCGGCGGCGATCCTCAGGTCGCAGGCGGCGGCGAGCTCGAGCCCGGCGCCGAGGCACAGGCCGTTCACGCGCGCGATCACCGGCAGCGGGCAGGCGCGCAGCGCGGCGCAGGCGTGGTGCACGCGTCCGATGAAGGCGCGCGCCGTGCGCTCGTCGAGCGCGGCGAGCTCGTTCACGTCGGCGCCGCCGGCGAAGGCGCGCTCGCCCGCGCCGCTTAGCACCACCGCGCGCGCGCCGGCTGGCAGCCCGGCGAGCGCGGCCGCGATGCCCTCGAGCGTCGCGCCGTCGAGCGCGTTCAGCTTCGCCGGTCGCTCGATGGTGACGCGCGCAACCAGGCCCGCCGCGCGGCGCTCGAGCGCAATGCCGACCGTGACGCTCACGCCGCGGCGCGCCTCGCGGAGACGAGCTGCCCGACCAGCTGCGCGAGCTTCTGCGCGTCGGCGTGGAAGCGCCGGATGCCCTCGGAGAGCTTCTCGACCGCCATCGGGTCCTCGTTGTGCATCCAGCGGTACGCTTTCTCGTCGAGCGCGACGCGCTCGCCGTCGCCGCCCATGTCGGGCGAAAGCTTGCGCGGCACCTCGCCCTCGGTCGCGGCGAGCTTCTCGAGCAAGTCGGGGGCGATGGTGAGCAGGTCGCAGCCGGCCAGCATCAGGATCTGGCCGGTCTTCCTGAAGCTCGCGCCCATCACCTGAGTTTTGTAGCCGAACTTCTTGTAGTAGCGGTAGATGCGCGTTACCGATGCGACGCCCGGGTCCTCGGCGAGCGGGATGTCGTCCGCCTTGCGCGCCGCCTTGTGCCAGTCGTAGATGCGCCCGACAAAGGGCGAGATGAGCGTCGCGCCGGCGTCCGCGCATGCTGCGGCCTGCGCGAAGGAAAAGAGCAGCGTCATGTTGCAGTGGATGCCCTCGCGCTCCAGGCGCTCGCCGGCGCGGATCCCCTCCCAGGTGCTCGCCAGCTTGATCAGCACGCGGCTCCTCGGCACGCCGGCGCCTTCGTACAGCTCGACCAGGCGTCGCGCCTTGGCGATCGAGCCTGCCGTGTCGAACGACAGGCGAGCGTCGACTTCGGTCGAGACGCGGCCCGGGATGTGCTTCAGGATTTCGCGCCCGAAGCCGACGAAAAGCTGCTCCTGGGTGGCCTCCGGATCGCTCTTGCCGCGCGCCACCGCCTCCTCGATCAGGGGCCGATAGCGCGCCTGGCCGGCTGCAGCGAGCAGCAGCGAGGGGTTGGTGGTGGCGTCCTGGGGCTTCCAGCGCGCGGCGGCGTCGATGTCGCCGGTGTCAGCCACTACGACCGAGTGCCGGCGCAGGGAATCGAGCTCGGAAGTCATCCTAGTGTTTTGATCCTAAAGAAAATAGGGTTTTCTAATGGGGGTGCGAGGAGTAAACTTGTCGCCAACGTGTAACACCGCCCCGGACCCGAAGGGCGAGGAGATTTTGTTGCAAGCCACCGACATCCGCAATCCGAACTACTTTCATAAAGTCGTCGATTGCCAGTGGGCCTGCCCGGCCCACACTCCGGTCCCAGAATACATCCGCTTGATCGCCGCCGGGCGTTACTCCGACGCCTACATGGTGAACTGGAAGTCGAACGTGTTCCCGGGAATCCTCGGGCGCACCTGCGACCGGCCGTGCGAGCCCGCGTGCCGCCGCGGCCGCGTCGAGGAGGAGAACCAGGCGCGGCCCGAGCCGGTGGCGATCTGCCGCCTGAAGCGCGTCGCCGCCGACTACAAGGACGACGTCAAGGGACTGATGCCCAGGCCCGCGGCGCACAAGAACGGCAGGAAGGTCGCCTGCATCGGCGGCGGGCCCGCGTCGCTCACCGTGGCGCGCGACCTCGCGCCGCTCGGCTACCAGGTGACGGTGTTCGACCAGGACCCCAAGGCGGGCGGCATGATCCGCTCGCAGATCCCGCGTTTCCGGCTGCCCGAGGAAGTGATCGACGAGGAAGTCGGCTACGTCCTCGATCTCGGCGTCTCCTTCGTCAACATGAAGATCGACAGCATGAAGGCGCTGATGGCTGATGGATTCGACGCCATCTTCGTCGGCAGCGGCGCGCCGCGCGGCCGCGACCTCGACATCCCGGGGCGCAAGGAAGCGGCGAAGAACATCCACATCGGCATCGACTGGCTGTCATCCGTGTCCTTCGGCCACGTCGACAAGATCGGCAAGCGCGTCATCGTGCTCGGCGGCGGCAACACCGCGATGGACTGCTGCCGCACCTCCAAGCGCCTGGGCGGCGAGGACGTGAAGGTGATCGTTCGCTCGGGCTTCGAGGAGATGAAGGCGAGCTCGTGGGAGAAGGAAGACGCCCAGCACGAGGGCATTCCGATCCTGAACTATCTCGTTCCGAAGTCCTTTGAAATAAAGAATCAAAAATTGGTAGGCATGACCTTTCAAAAGGTCAAAGCGGTCTACGACGACAAGGGCCGAAGGAGCCTCGTTCCCACCGGCGAGCCCGACCAGAGCTTCGAGTGCGACGACGTGCTGGTCGCGGTCGGCCAGGAGAACGCCTTCCCCTGGATCGAGCGCGACTGCGGCATCGAGTTCGACCGGCACGGGCTGCCGGTGCTCGACAAGGCGACCTTCGCCTCGAGCGTGAAGCACGTGTTCTTCGGCGGCGACGCGGCCTTCGGCCCGAAGAACATCATCTGGGCGGTGGCGCACGGCCACGACGCCGCGGTATCCATAGACAAGCTCCTGCACTCGGAAGACGTTTCCCATCGTCCCGCGCCCGACACGACGCTGGTGTCGCAGAAGATGGGCATCCACGAGTGGAGCTACGACAACGAGATCCACGGCGATGCACGCTACAAGGTGCCCTGGCGCGACGTGCGCCAGACGCTGAAGAACATCAAGGTCGAGGTCGAGCTCGGCTTCGACGCGGCGACCGCGTGGAAGGAGGCGCAGCGCTGCCTCAACTGCGACGTGCAGACGGTGTTCGCGCCGCGCCTGTGCATCGAGTGCGACGCCTGCGTCGACATCTGCCCGATGGACTGCATCAGCTTCACGCCGAACGGCGAGGAGGCGGAGCTGCGCGCGCGCCTGAACGCCCCGGCGCAGAACGCCGCGCAGGATCTCTACGTGCAGGACGGACTCAGGACCCAGCGCGTGATGGTCAAGGACGAGGACGTGTGCCTGCACTGCGGCCTGTGCGCCGAGCGCTGCCCGACCGGCGCCTGGGACATGCAGAAGTTCCTGCTCGAAATGACGCACGCCGGCCCGGCGTGCCGCTCGCCGCATAGAAAGGCAGCCTGAGGAGACGGACATGGGTGTTGCTTCGCTCAAGAAGAAATCCCCCATCAACCCCGCGGAGCAAACCCTGCGAGTGCAGCTCGCTGCGGCGTACCGCATCGCGCACGAGCTCGGCTGGTCGGAGCTCATCTACACGCACATCAGCCTGCGCGTGCCGGGGCCCGAGCACCACTTCCTCATCAACCCCTACGGCCTGCGCTTCGACGAGGTGACCGCCTCGAACCTGGTGAAGATCGACCTCGACGGCAACCCGGTCGGCGAGCAGCCCTACGGCGCGAACAAGGCGGGCTTCGTGATCCACGCCGCGGTGCACCGCGCGCGCGCCGACGCGCAGTGCGTGTTCCACACCCACACGCTCGCCGGCATGGCGGTCTCGGCGCAGGAGGAGGGCCTGCTGCCGGTGCACATGTACTCGCACAACTTCTACGGCAAGCTCGCCTACCACGACTTCGAGGGGCCGAGCATGCGGCTGGACGAGCAGGCGCGCCTCGTCGCGAGCCTCGGCGGCCAGCCGGCGCTCATCCTCAGGAACCACGGCCTGCTCACCGTCGGGCGCACCGTGCCGGAAGCCTTCGTGCGCATGTGGCGCCTGGAGCGCTCCTGCCAGATCCAGCTCGCCGCGCAGAGCGCGCGGCTGCGCCTGCCCTCGGCGGAGGTGTGCCTGCAGTCGCAGGAGCTGGGCGATGAATTTCTCACCGACAGCGCGCCGCTCGGCGAGCTAGAGTTCACCGCATTGCAGCGCGCCGTCGACGCAAAGGACCCGGGCTACCGGAACTAGGAAGCGCAACAGCGGAACGCAACATGGCAAAACGCATCGAGGCGACCAACGACTTCGTCGTCAAGTTCGCCAACGTGAACGGCTCGGGCTCGGCATCGGCCAACGAGCTGTTCGCGAAGTCCTTCCTGCGCATGGGGATCCCCGTGTCCCCGCGCAACATCTTCCCGTCGAACATCCAGGGGCTGCCGACCTGGTACGAGGTGCGGGTGAGCGAGGCCGGCTGGCTCGGCCGGCGCGGCGGCGTCGACCTGATGGTGGCGATGAACCCGCAGACCTGGAACCAGGACGTGAAGGAGATCGAGCCCGGCGGCTATCTCTTTTACGACGACACGCGGCCGCTGCCCGAGTCGAAGTTCCGCCCGGA
>DASPRB010000022.1:0-9207 GCA_035624675.1 Burkholderiales bacterium | reverse complement strand
GTCTTCTTGATGTGCTCGTTGCCGTAGCGCAGCAGATACGGCGCGACGATCTCGGAGTGCAGGCCGAAGCCGAGCGACGAGGAGTTCGCGCGCGCCTGCTCTTCGATCAGGATGATCGAGTACAGCTTGTCCGCGCCCGCGCCGCCGAATTCCTCGGGCATGCTCGCGCACAGGAAGCCGTTCGCGCCCGCCTTCGTCCACACTTCGCGGTCGACGTAGCCCTGCTCCTGCCAGCGCTCCTCGTTGGGCTTCACCTCCGCTTCCATGAAGCGGCGCACGCTGTCGCGGAAGGTCTCGTGCTCGGGGCCGAAGATCGTGCGGGGGATCATGGGACGTCCTTTCTCGATCGGCAGATGATAGGGGAATTCTGGGATAATCCGCGCCTCCTGCCGTCCGGAAGTTGCCCAAGATCCATGTTCCAGCGCTACGCCCTCGCCGTGCTCGCCGGCATGCTGCTCGCCCTGCCCGCCCGGGCGGGCTTCAAGGAGGGCGCCCTCGCCTACCGCGACGGCGACTTCGCCACGGCGATCAAGGAGTTCGAGCCGCTCGCGGAAAAGGGCGACGCGAGCGCGCAGTACCTGGCGGGCTCCGCTTACGCCGTGTCCAAGCCGCCGCTGCAGGACTTCGCCAAGGCCGAGAAGTGGCTGCGCGCCGCCGCGGCGCAGGGGCACCTGAAGGCGATGATCTCCCTCGGCAATCTGTTCGCGTTCTACAAGAAGCCCGCCGACGAGAAGCACGCCTTCGAGTGGTTCACGATGGCCGCCGAGCGCTGCGATCCGGAAGGACAGTTCATGGTCGGGCTCGGGCGCTTCGAGGGCAAGACGCTCGCGCGCGACCTGCCCGCCTCCTGGATGTGGCTCACGCTCGCCTCGCTGCGCGGCCACCTGCTCGCCGAAGTGACGCAGCACGCGATCCAGGAGCAGTTCTCCGCAGCGGACATCGCCGCCGGCGCCGAGCGCGCGCGCGCGTGGCGCTGCAAGCCGTGAACGGGGCGCCGCGATGAAGCTCGCCACCCTGAAGGACGGCACGCGCGACGGCACGCTCGTCGTGGTCGCGCGCGATCTGCAGCACGCGATCAAGGCCGACCCCGTCGCCCCGACGCTGCAGGCGGCGCTCGACGACTGGGGCTACTGCGCGCCGCAGCTCGAGCAGCTGTACAACGAGCTGAACGCGAAGCCCGCGGGCCGCGCGTTCGAGCTCGAGGTCGCGAGCCTCGCCGCGCCGCTGCCGCGCGCCTATCAGTTCGCCGACGCCTCGAGCTTCCTCATCCACGCCGAGCTGATTCGCAAGTCGCGCAAGCAGGAGCTGCCCGCATGGTGGAAGAGCGAGCCGCTCATGTACCAGGGTTGCTCGGACCCGTTCCTGGGGCCGCGCGACGACATCGTCGCGGCCTCTGAAGACTTCGGCATCGATCTCGAGGCCGAGATCGGCATCGTCACCGGCGACGTGCCGATGGGCATCGAGCGCGACAAGGCGGGCGAGCACATCCGCCTGTTCGTGCTGCTGAACGACGTGTCGCTCAGGAACCTGGTCGGCAAGGAGCTGGAGAAGGGCTTCGGCTTCTTCCAGTCGAAACCCCCTTCGGCGATGTCGCCGGTCGCGGTCACGCCCGACGAGCTCGGCGCCGCCTGGGACGGCAAGCGCCTGCACCTCGCCTACCGCATCGAAGTGAATGGCGAGCGCCTGGGCGAGCCCGACGCCGGCAAGGACATGCAGTTCCACTTCCCGCGCCTGATCGAGCACGCGGCGAAGACGCGCCCGCTGCCCGCGGGCACGGTGATCGGCTCGGGCACGGTGTCGAACCGCGACCGCAAGCACGGCGCCGGCAGCCTCATCGAGCGCCGCGCCGAGGAGATCATCGATCAGGGCGAGGCGAAGACGCCGTTCCTCAAGTACGGCGACACGGTCAGGCTCGAAATGCGCGACGCCGAAGGGCGCGTGCTCTTCGGCGCGATCGAGCAGAAGGTCGCGGCGCCTCGCTAGCCGGACCAGGCGAACGGCGCGAAGTGGCCGTTGCGCGTGCCGCTCGCGTCGTCCCAGTCGATGCCGAAGGCGTGGAACTTGCTGCGCTGTGCCTTGGCAAGCGCGATCTTTGGAGTCACCGGATGTCCGGTGTTGTCCAGATACATCGGCTCTCCGGGGCGCGCCGGTCCCGCGACGCCTTCGCAGGTCTGGTCGATCAGCTCGCCCGCGCTCACGCTGCGCTTCATTCCGTCGACCGTGAACTTGATCGGACGCTTCTCCACGCCCGCCACGCGGCCGACCAGCGGCGCGAGCGCCGCCATCGGTCCGCCTGCCGAGCCGGTGGCGATCGCGCCGATCGCTTCCGTCTGCTTGTCGCTGGCGCGCCCATCGACCACGAGCCCCACCGTGAATTTGCCCTCCGCCATCGCGCCCGGTGAGTGCAGCAGCACGATGAACGACAGGCCGTCGAGCTTGACGCCGTCCTTCTGGCCCTTGTCGATCTTCATCGCGATCGCCACCTTGCAGTCGCCCTCGGTGGGCCGCGCCGCGAGGTTGGAACTGATGCAGGGACACAGGTACTCGCAGTTGCAGGTCTCCATGTACTGTCCTTCGATGCGCCAGCCGGCCATACCGTCCTCCTCTGCCAGGGATGGTGAGAAGTGCTGAAGCCTTGGAGCCTTTCGGACAGATTACGCCCGCGAATTTTGACTTACAAGAGCGGAAATCAGGCGTGCCTGAGCACGGCGCCGATCGTCTCGGCGAGGATGCTCTTGCTGTAGGGCTTGGTGACGTAGCCGTCGGCGCCGAGTGCCAGGCCCCAGCGCACTTCGTCCGGCTCGTTCAGAGCAGTGAGCATCACCACCGGCAGGAGCGCGAGCTTCGGGTGGCGGCGGATGCTCGCGAGCACGTCCCAGCCGTTGCCGTCGGGCAGCATGATGTCGAGCAGCACGATGTCCGGCGCCGCGTGCGTGCGCAGCTCCCTGGCGAGCTCGGCGCAGTTGCGCGCCAGGCGCACCGCGTAGCCGGCCATGCTCACGCGCAGGTCGGCGAGCGCCGCCTGGTCCGGGTCGTCCTCGACGATCAGCACGCAGGTCTCGCTTGCGCGCTTCGCGAGCGGCGGACGGTGCCTGATCCTGTCGGCCGCGAGGAAGACGCCCTTCTGTCCGAGTTCGTCGAATGCGGCCTGCGCGGCGCGGATGCCCAGGCGCTGCGAGTCGTCCGGCGGCGCCTGGCGCACGCTCTGGCGCTGCGCCTCGAGCAGGCTGCTGAAGTCGAGGTCCTGCGTGACGTCCGCGGTGATCGAGCTGATGAAGCCGAGCTCTTCCAGCTCCGCCAGCCAGTCCTCCAGCAGCTCGTCGGCGAAGTGGCGCAGCCGCCCGCGGATGACGTGCGTGTGCGTGCTCGTCTCGATCACCGCGAGGATGCGGCGGTAGTCGGACGGGATCGCCACGTCGCCGGAGGCGAGGGCCTCGTCTCCGGCCGCGGTACGGCTATAGATTCGGCTGTGCGGCTCGAGCGCCATGAGGCGCTTCTAGCACGGGCCGATCGGCGGCACTTGGCACTATGTCCCATCTTTGGCATTTGCAGCGCACACGGATTAACATCGCGCATGCTCCGGATCCTCGACAGAATCCCCTTGCGCGTGGCTTTCGCCCTCGGCGCCTTCGCCTGCGCGGCGCTGCTCGGCGCGGCGTATTACCTGCAGTATTACCAGGGCCAGGACCCCTGCCCGCTGTGCCTGGTGCAGCGCGTCTTCTACCTGCTCGCCGGCATCGTGTTCCTCGCCGGCGCGCTGCACGGCCCGCGGTCGAAGGGCGCCGCGGTTTACGCCGCGCTCGCCATCCTGTTCGCGCTCGGCGGCCTCGCCACCGCGGCGCGCCAGGTGTGGCTGCAGCACCTGCCCGCCGACATGGTGCCGGCCTGCGGACCGGACCTGCCGTTCATGCTCGAGCATTTCCCGATCTCGCGCACGCTCACCTTCCTCGTGCGCGGTTCGGGCCAGTGCGCCGAGGTCAACTGGCGCTTCCTCGGCCTGTCGATCGCCGAGTGGTCGCTCATCGCCTTCACCGGCTTCATCGTCTACAGCATCTGGATCGCCGCGCGCGGCCTGCGCCGAAAATAGGGACAGACCCTATTTTTTCAAAAATAGGGTCTGTCCCTAATTTCCGACGAGCGCGCGGATCTGCTCGGACTCGATCACGCCCGGGCGCGCGGCGCCGAGCGCGGTCTTGAGCATCGCCGCGGCGACGTGGCCGGCGTCGATCGGGCGGTAGCGCCCGAGCACTGGCCCGAGCACGAGGCCGACGGCGTGGCCGATCCGCTCGCCGAGGCGGGGCCGATCGCGACGGCCAATCAGGAGCGACGGACGGAAGAAGTAGGTCTTCGGCACGCCGGCGGCGGCGACCGCGGCTTCCATCTCGCCCTTCACGCGGTTGTAGAAGATGCGCGAGGCGGCATTCGCGCCGAGCGCCGAGACGACCAGCAGGCGCGTCGCGCCGCCGCGCTTCGCGGCCTGCGCGAGCGCCACGGGATAGTCGTAGTCGACGCGCCGGAACGCCTGCTCGGAGCGCGCCTGCTTCATGGTGGTGCCGAGGCAGCAGAACACGTGCTCGGCCTCGACCTCGTGCTCGGCGAGCCGCTCGAAGTCGAACGTCTCGACTTTCAGCCCCGGGCCACTCGGCGCGAGCGGCCGGCGCGCCCACACGGTCACGCTGGAGTACGTCGTTTCGTCGAGCAGGCGCCCGAGCAGCTGCGAGCCGACGAGACCCGTCGCGCCCACCAGCAGGGCGCGGCGCTGTTCAGGCATGTTGCCGGATGAACTCTGCGATGCGCGGGTAGATCATTTCGCGCCAGCGCCGCCCCGAGAAGATGCCGTAGTGGCCGACCTTCGGCGCGAGGTAGTGCTCGCGGCGGTCGCGCGGGATGTTCAGGCACAGCAGGTGCGCGGCCTCCGTCTGGCCGTTGCCCGAGATGTCGTCCAGCTCGCCTTCGATGGTGAGCAGCGCGGTGTCGCGGATCGCCTGCGGCCGCACCAGCTCCTCGCGCACGAACATGCGCCCTTTCGGCAGCGCGAAGTCCTGGAACACCGTTTTCACCGTGTCGAGGTAGTACTCGGCGGGCATGTCGAGCACCGCGTTGTACTCGTCGTAGAAGCGGCGGTGGCTCTCGGCCGAGTCGCCGTCGCCCTCGAGCAGGTGGTTGTAGTAGTCCCAGTGCGCGTTGAAGTGCCGATCGGGGTTCATCGCCACGAAGCCCACGTGCTGCAGGAACCCCGGGTACACCCAGCGCATGAAGCCGGGGTACTTCTGCGGCACGCGGTGGATCAGGTTCTGCTCGAACCAGGAGTGCGGCTTCTTCATGGCGAGGTTGTTGACCGCGGTCGGGCTCCTGCGCGCGTCGATCGGGCCGCCCATCATCACCATGGTGCTCGGCCGGCTCGGCTCGCGCCGCGCGGCGAGCAGCGACACCGCAGCGAGCACCGGCACGGTCGGCTGGCACACCGAGATCACGTTCAGATCCGGCGACAGCAGCCGGATCCACTCGCACACGTAGTCGACGTAGTCGTCGAGGTGGAAAGGTCCCGCGCTGAGCGGCACCATGCGCGCATCGACCCAGTCGGTCGCCCACACCTCGTGCGAAGGGAGCAGCGAGCGCACCGTGTCGCGCAGCAGCGTCGCGTGGTGGCCGGAGAGCGGCGCGACCACCAGCACCTTGGGATCGTTCCTCGGCGCCGCGAGCGCGCGCTTGAAATGGATCAGCCTGCAGAAGGGCTTGTCGAGCGCCGTCTCGAGCGTGACCGGCACGTCGCGCCCGTCGATCGCGACCGAGTCGACGCCCCAGGCCGGCTTCTCGTAGCGCTGCGTGACGCGCAGGAACAGGTCGCTGCCCGCCGCGACGCGGCGCGACATCGGGATATAGGACAGCGGGCTGAACGGATGCCCGAACCAGCCGCGCGACAGCTCCGCGATCAGGCGCAGCGGCTCGAGCGCCGCATGTTGCGCTTCATACAGGCTGTAGAGCACCGATAGGCCCCCATCACATCGATGTAACACTGTGCTTATAGCAGAATTGCGGCGGTGCCGCATCGACGGAAGTCACGTCTCAACAGGTATCCTGACGCCGTGAAGCGGACGCTCCGGATCGTCGTTTTTCTCCTTCTGCTGGCGGGATTGGCCGCCGCGGGCGGCTATGCCTACCTGCTGCGCTCGCTGCCCGCGACCGAGGGCACGATACGGGTTGCGGGCCTGGACGGTCCGGTGGAGATCCTGCGCGACGCGTACGGCGTGCCGCACATCTTCGCGCGCTCGGAGAGCGACGCCTACTTCGCGCTCGGCTTCGCGCACGCGCAGGACCGGCTGTGGCAGATGGAGATCGACCGGCGCATCGCCGCGGGCCGCCTCGCCGAGCTCCTGGGCCCGAAGGCGCTTGACGCCGACCGCTTCCTGCGCACGCTGGGCGCGCGCCGCGCCGCCGAAGCGAGCTTGCAGCATCTCGATCCGGCGACGCGCCAGGTGCTCGAGGCCTACGCGGCCGGGGTGAACGCATTCGTCGCGACCAAGCCCGTGCTGCCGCCCGAGTTCTGGATCCTGCGCGACGGCTTCGAGCCCTGGTCGCCCGCCGACTCGATCGCCTGGACCAAGATGATGGCCTGGGACCTCGGCGGCAACTGGAGAAACGAGCTGCTGCGCATGCGCCTCGCGCGCACGCTTTCCAACGAGCGCATCGCGCAGTTCCTGCCTCCCTATCCCGGCGACGCGGCGCAGAAGGTGCCCGACCTGCACGCGCTGTACGCGAGCCTGGGCGCGGACGCGCCGCGGCTCGCCGACGCCGGACTGCGCCTCGCCGCGCTGCTGCCCTCATTCCAGGCCGACGGCGTCGGCTCGAATAACTGGGTGGTGAGCGGCGCGCACAGCGCGACCGGCAAGCCGCTGCTCGCGAACGACCCGCACCTCGGGCTCACCGCGCCGCCGGTGTGGTACTTCGCGCAGCTCGACGCGCCGGGCCTGCACGTGATCGGCGCGACGCTGCCCGGCGTGCCCGGCGTGCTGCTCGGCCACAACCGGCGCGTCGCCTGGGGCTTCACCAACACCGGGCCGGACGTGCAGGACCTGTACGTGGAGAAGCTCGCCGGCGACGACCGCTACCTGGCGCCCGACGGCCCGCGCCCGTTCCAGCGCCTGGACGAAATCATCAAGGTGCGCGGCGAGCCGGACCAAAAGCTCACGGTGCGCATCACGCGCCACGGGCCGGTCGTGTCGGAAGCGCTCGCCGGCGCGCGTGGCCTCGCGCCGCAGGGATACGTGCTCGCGCTCGCCTGGACTGCGCTCGCCGAGGACGACGCGAGCCTGCGCGCGCTGCTCGAGCTCGGCCATGCGCGCGACTGGCCGAGCTTCCTCGCCGCGGGGCGCGACTTCGGCGCGCCGCAGCAGAACGTGGTGTACGCGGACGTCGACGGCAACATCGGCTTCGTCGCCGCGGGCCGCGTGCCGGTGCGCCGGCCCGACAACGACCTGAAGGGGCTCGCGCCGGCGCCCGGCTGGCTGGCGAAATACGACTGGACGGGCTACCTCCCCTTCGAGGAGCTGCCGCAGAGCTTCAATCCGGCGAGCGGCACGATCGTCACCGCCAACAACAAGATCGTGCCTCCGGGCTACCCGCGCTGGATCACGAGCGGCTGGCAGCCGCCCTACCGCGCGGACCGCATCGCCGCGCTGCTCGCGCGCGTGCCCCGGCACACGGTGTCGAGCTTCGAGCGCGTACAGGCCGATATCGTGTCGCTGCCCGAGCGCGAGCTGCTGCCGATGATGATCGCGGCGAAGCCGCGCTCGCCCGAGGCGGCGCAGGCGCTCGCGCTGCTCGCGCGCTGGGACGGCACGATGGCCGCGAACCGGCCGGAGCCGCTGGTGTTCATGGCCTGGTGGCGCGAGCTGACGCGCGCGCTCTATGCGGATGAGCTGGGCGACGCGTTCCGCGCCAACTGGCTGCCGCGGCCGGTATTCGTGGCCGACGTGCTCGCCGACAAGGACGGCGCGGCGGCCTGGTGCGACGACGTGCGCACGCCCGCGGTCGAGACCTGCGGCGAGATCCTGTCCGCCTCGCTCGAGGCCGCGCTCGCCGACCTGCGCAAGCGCTACGGAACCGACATGACCGGCTGGCGCTGGGGTACCGCGCACGAGGCGCTGCACGAGCACCGGCCGCTCGGGCGCGTGCCCTGGCTCGCGCGCTGGTTCGACATCCGCGTGCCGAGCCCCGGCGGCCCGTTCACCGTGGACGTCGGGCGCAACGACTTCGCCGACTCGGCCGAGCCCTACGCCAACCGGCACGCGCCGAGCCTGCGCGCGATCTACGACCTCGCCGATCTCGGGAATTCCGTCTACATCCACTCGGGCGGACAGTCGGGCAACCCCCTGTCGCCGGATTACCGCGCCTTCACCGGCAGGTGGGTGCGCAACGAGTACATCCCGATGATCACCGACCGCGCGCGCCTCGAGGCGTCCGGCGTGCGGACGCTCAGGCTGGAAAAATAGAGACGGAAAAATAGGGACAGACCC
The DNA here is from genome assembly GCA_035624675.1 of Burkholderiales bacterium. GTDB lineage: Bacteria > Pseudomonadota > Gammaproteobacteria > Burkholderiales > SG8-39 > DAHVFK01. The sequence goes on along the minus strand of DASPRB010000022.1, from coordinate 691 downwards.
TATTTTTCGACATGCGGAAAATAGTGCGGAAAAATAGGGTCTGTCCCTATTTTTCCTATTTTTCGTCGCGCAGGGCGCGGCGCAGGATCTTGCCGACGTTGGTCTTGGGCAGCTCGGCGCGGAACTCGACGTACTTCGGCCGCTTGTAGCCGGTCAGCTCGCGCTTGCAGTGCTCGAGCACGTCCTGCTCGGTGAGCGCGGGGTCCTTCTTCACGACGAACAGCTTAACCGTCTCGCCCGAGTGCTCGTCGGGCACGCCGATCGCGGCGCACTCGAGCACGCCCGGGTGCAGCGCCACGACCTGCTCGACCTCGTTCGGGTACACGTTGAAGCCCGACACCAGGATCATGTCCTTCTTGCGGTCGACGATGCGCACGAAGCCCTTTTCGTCCATCACCCCGATGTCGCCGGTGCGCAGGAACCCGTCCTGCGCGATCACCTTGGCGGTCTCGTCCGGGCGCTGCCAGTAGCCGGCCATCACCTGCGGGCCCTTGATGCAGATCTCGCCGGTCTCGCCGACCGCCAGGGTCTTGCCCGCGTCGTCGCGGATCTCGATGTTGGTCGAGGGAATCGGCACGCCGATCGAGCCGCTGTAGCCTTTCAGGTCGAACGGGTTCATGGTCGCAACCGGGCTCGTCTCGGTGAGCCCGTAGCCCTCGAGCAGCACGGTGCCGGTCGCCTGCTGCCAGCG